>JAYTDE010000388.1:0-3878 GCA_043736195.1 Burkholderiales bacterium
CGGAAAAAGATCGTCACCGAGCATTTCGTCAGTCGTGTCCGGCTCGATGAAGATGTTGGCGAAAGGTGTGGCCGTAAACCCCACATAGGTTGAGCGACGAAAAAGCTCTAAGAAGCTCCGAATTGCGGTGTTAATGGACGTCGGATTTCGAGGATCGCGAGTGTTCCGCCCGAGAGCAGGTGAATCGATGCATTCTTCTTGCCTGGCGGTTGCGCCATCACCTGCACGCCGGCATCGAGGATCTCGTCGCCGGTCATGATGAGCCGGGCTTCGCCGCCGCCGAACAGGGCCGGGAACAGCTCGCCGAAATGGCGGTTGACTTCGTCAAAGGTGGCCTTGAGCAATTCGCGCGTCTCGCGGTCGATCTTGCGAATCGCATCCTCGAGCGTGGCCACCGCTTCCATCAGGTCATTGAACTGGCCGTCCAGGAAGCCCTTGCGTTCAGTGGCCGCCGCCAGTTCATCAAGTGCCGCCAGATTGACCGCGCCCAGGGCTGCGATCTCCAGCGCCAGGCGCTGCAAGTCAGCCCACAGCGCACCCGCCCGGGCACCGCCCAGCCTGGGCAGGAGCGCGGCTTCGTCCGCACGCGCCTCGGCGAGCAACTGCATGTTCTGTTCCTGCGCCAGGCGGGCGGCCTGTTCCTTGAGCCGCAAGTCACCGACCCGATTGCGCAAGGGTTCGAGCTTCTGCTCCGACTTCATGCGCGCCTCATCCATGCCGCGCAACTGCGTGGTCAGGCCATCGAGTTCGGTACGCACACGTGCCAGATCCTGCTCGCGGGTGAGCCGCAGGTCGAGCGCGGCCTGCAGGCCGTTTTGCACTACGGCGTCGTCCAGCGTTTCCAGTTCCGCGCGTGCGTCCACCGATTGCTGCTGCAGGCGCGCGATTTGCCCGGCTATGCCGCGCACATTGTTTTCCAGCTCGACGATCTTGGCACGGCATTGGCGGGCATCGAATTCGGCTTCCTGCGCCGAACGTTCGGACTGACGTACTGTCTCCCGCTCGGCGCCAAGACGCGATTCCGCGCTCTCGGCCTCGCTGCGCGCGACTTCCAGCGCTTCCTGCGCGATCGCAACGGCTTCGTCAAGCTGGGTGAATTTTTCGCCGGCTTCGGCCAGCCGATCACTTTCGATCTTTTCGCTGGTCGCAATCTCGGCCAGTGCGGCGGCAATCCGCCCGGCAGTCTCGAGGTAGCGTGCCAGCGCCTCTTCATCCTTGACCACATCAAGCTGCAATTCATGCAGTCGCTGCCGTGCGGACTGCGCTGCCGGACGCATTTCCGCCAATTGCGAGGTCAGCCGCGTGAGCACGCTCTCGCTACGGGCCACGTTGGTGCGCGCTTCATCCAGATGCAGATGCTTGGCCTTGATCGCCAGCGCCAGATTTTCGATCTCGTTGGCTCTGGCGAGCATGCCGGCCTGCTCGGAGTCGGTGGCATGAAAGGTGACCGTCTGGCGACCGATCATGTGCCCGCCGGGTGTCACGAATACCGCCTGCGGCGGCAGGTTCGCGCGGCCGGCGAAGGCGGCCTCGACCGAGTCGCTGGTGTAGCAGCCGCCCAGCCACTCCGCCAGCAGACCGCGCAGGTTGGCATCATCGATCCGCAACTGCTTGATCAGGGGCTGCAGTTGCGGCGGGACCACCTGCAACGACTCGACCGCTTCGACAGTGACAAACGCCAGCTTGGCCGGCGGCGGGTCATTGAAAAACGCTTTGACCCAGTCAAGATTGCGAATCTCCAGCGATGACAGGCGTTCGCGCAGCACCGCCTCGATCGCGGTCTCCCAGCCGGGTTCCACATGCAGACGCTGCCACAGGCGCGGCAATTGCGCCAGCTCGTGGCGCTCCAGCCAAGGCTGCAGCTTGCCGCTTTTCTGCACTTTTTCCTGCAGTTCCTTTTGTGCGCTGATGCGTGCTTCCAGCTCATGCGTGGCGCGGCTCTGCTCCTGCAACTGTGACTGCGCGCGGTCGCGGGCAGCGGTGGTTTCCGGCAGCGCTTCCTCGAGCGCGGCCAACTGCTCCTCGCGTTCTGCCAGTTCGGCTACGCGGCGCGCAAGCTCTTCGCGTTTGCGGGCGATTACCGGCTGATCCGGTTGATTGAGCCCGTTCTGCTCCATGCGCAGGCGATCGCGCCGCCCGATCAACGCTTCAAGCGCACGCTGCGCGTTGCTTTGGTGTACCCCCTCCACCTGCAGCTGCTGCTCGGTCTGCATCACCGCCGCGCGCGCCGCGCTCAGTGAATCGTGGGCGTGGCGGGTGGCTGCCTCGACCTCGGGCAGGCGCGCCGCGTGCTCGGCGGCGATCTCGGCACCTTCCAGGGCGCGCTGCGCGCCGGTCTCGGCGGCGGCGGTCCAGTGAACGATATCGGCCTGACCCTGGGTTTCTTGTTGCGCCCAGGTCTCGATCTGTGTCGCAAGCTGGCTCAACTGCGCCGACAAGCGGGTGCGCGCATCGACGATCGAGCGAATTTCCGCTTCCAGCCGGCTTACTTCGGCATTCGCGTCATACAGTTCGCCCTGGGAAGCGTGCAGCCGGTCGCCCGCACTGTAGTGCGCGCCACGCATTTCCTCCACCTGCTTCTCGAAACTGCGCAATGCCGCGGTTTCGGCCTCGAGTTCGTTGACCGAGCGTTCGATGTCACGCGCATGGCGCTCCCGTTCGGCGGCCGCCTCGTCACGCTTGATCATCCACAGCAAGTGCTGCTTTTCGGTCTGCTCGGTGGTCAGTGCTCGATAGGTCTGCGCCACCGCGGCCTGCTCGCCGAGTTTCGCCAGTTGGGTATCGAGTTCACGGCGGATATCTTCAAGCCGGGTAAGGTTTTCGCGGCTCGAGGCCAGGCGTGATTCGGTTTCGCGGCGCCGTTCCTTGTATTTCGAGATGCCGGCGGCCTCTTCGAGGAACACCCGCAGCTCATCGGGCTTGGCCTCGATCACCCGCGAAATCATGCCTTGCTCGATGATCGCGTAGGCGCGCGCACCCAGCCCTGTACCGAGAAAAATATCCTGGATGTCGCGGCGGCGCACCAACTGGTTGTTGATGAAGTAACTGGACTCGCCCTGGCGCGTCAGAACGCGTTTGACGGCGATTTCGCTGTATTGCCCCCACTGCCCCATGCCGCCATGCGGCGGCGCGCCGGTATTGTCGAACACCAGTTCGACGCTGGCGCGTGCGACCGGCTTGCGTTGCGCGGACCCATTGAAAATCACATCCTGCATCGACTCGCCGCGCAAGGCCGAAGCCTTGGATTCGCCCAGCACCCAGCGCACCGCATCGATGATGTTCGATTTACCGCAACCATTGGGGCCGACGATACCGACCAGTTGGCCCGGAACCGAAACGGTCGTGGCGTCGACAAACGACTTGAAGCCGGCAAGTTTGATGGAAGTCAGGCGCACGATTTTTTTTGGTGTTTGAAGGTGAGTTGCAGAGCGGCGGCGGATGCCTGTGGCATGCGCGATATCACCCCTTATAATACCACCCCGCTTCACCCGATTTTGTCTTGACAAAGCGCCATCAATGCCCTCGAAACCCAGCAGGCAGCTTGACACTTTTCCGAATCCTTCACCCGGCCGGGACTACCAGATTCACATGCAATTACCGGAGTTCACCTGCCTGTGCCCACTGACCGGCCAGCCTGATTTCGCCACCTTGCTGCTCGATTACGTGCCGGATCGCAAATGCGTCGAGTTGAAGAGTCTCAAGCTGTATGCCTGGAGCTTTCGCAACGAAGGCGCGTTTCACGAAAAGGTGAGCAACACGATTCTGGACGACATCGTCGCCGCCACCGCTCCGCGCTTCGCACGTCTCACCACCAAGTGGTATGTGCGCGGCGGCATCTTCACCAATGTGGTGGTCGAGCATCGCAAGAAAGGGTGGAA
>JAYTDE010000389.1:0-8000 GCA_043736195.1 Burkholderiales bacterium
AATTGCGCCGATCCGGGTGCATGCGCTTCCAGGCCGGCGTGACGCAGCATGCCGAGCTGCTGCAGGCACAGCGGCCCCTGGCTCCAGAAGCCGCACTTGGCGACCGTGTAGCGCCCGAAGTCCAGCGTCAGCGGTTCGCCGACGGTGGCGTGCCAGGATTGCATGTCCTCGTAGCGCAGCAGGCCCGCATGCTTCTCGCCGCTGCAATCGAAAAGCCGCTCGCCGCGGTAGAAAGTGTCAATCTCGCGCGCCACGAAGCCCTGGTACCAGATGCGCATGGCGGCATCAATCACACCGGTACGGCTATCGGCCTCACGCGCCGCCGCGGCCAGCACGCGCTCGTAGGTAACGGCAACAGCAGGCTGGCAAAACAAGGCGCCGGGCAGGGGCAGCTTGCCACCCGGCAACCAGATCGCGGCGGAAGAAGGCCATTCGTTGCGGAACAGGTCGCGCACCGCGACAATCGCCTGCACCGCGCGTGCGATCAGCGGATAGCCATTGCGCGCATAGCCAAGCGCCGGCGCCAGCACATCGGCCAGCGACCAGGTGCCGTGATCGCGCAACATGGTCAGCCAGGCGCCGAACGCACCGGGCACGGTGGCCGGCAGAAGGCCGATACCGGGTACCTGTTCCAGTCCCATGGAACGAAATGCCTCGGCGCTGGCCGCCGCCGGAGCACTGCCTTGGCCGCATATCGACTGCATCCGGCCCAGGCGCTCGCTCCACAAAAGGATCGGCACTTCCCCCCCGGGCCCATTGAGGTGCGGCTCGACCATCTGCAGCACAAAGCCGCCGGCGACCGCGGCGTCAAAGGCATTGCCGCCACGCTCCAGCACACCCATCGCGGTTTGCGAGGCGAGCCAGTGGGTGGAGGCCGCCACCCCTTGGGTACCGACAATTTCAGGACGCGTGGTGAACATGGCTCTCGATTTCCGGGCTGTAACTGGCGGGTGATCCGGCTGGCGACTATGCTGGCTTTGAACAAGCGTCGGAATGCTTCGCCGCCATCAGGATTTCCCCCTGATACACCAGGGTAGCGGCCGCCAGATCCTCGAGCGCGCTGCCAACCGACTTGAAGACCGTGATGTCGCGCGCATCGGCACGACCCGCATGCGCACCACGGCACAAGCCTGTCAGGGTAGCGCAAACGTCGACGGCTCGGAATACACCACTGGCAATCGGCGCGAGCAGGTCGCCGGCTTTCAGCAGCGCCTCGTCGGTATCGATGAACACCCGACTGCCGACAAAGCAGGCGTCGTCGCTCTCGCGCATGGCGGGGGCGAAGCCGCCGATCAGGTCGAGATGGGTACCGGGCCTGAGCCAGGCGCCTTGCACCAGCGGTGCTTCCGAAAGAGTGGCGCAACTGACGATGTCGGCGCTGCCAACCGCCGCCTCCAGGTCTTCAGCCAGTGTTGCGTCAAAGCCGTCGCCGATAAGCTCCTCCACCAGGCGCAACCCTGGCTCACGGCGCCGGGTCCAGACCGTCACTGTTACGCAGGGCCGCACCGCCAGATAGGCCTGTGGCAGCAGCCGCGCCACCCGCCCAGCCCCCACTACCAACAGGCGCCGCGCATCGGGGCGCGCCAGATAGGAGGCCGCCAGCGCTGACGCCGCCGCGGTTCGGCGCGCGGTGATCTCGTTGCCGTCGAGCAGCGCCAGCGGTACACCCGTGGCCGCATCCATCAACAGGTAGGCCGCATGCAAGCCGGGCAGACCGTGCTGGCGATTGGCCGGAAATATCGACACCGTCTTGATGCCGAGGAAGCCGCCGACCTGCCATGCCGGCATCAGAAGGATGCTGCCGCCCTGCCCGCCGATGTCATGGCGATGCCGCAGCGGTACCTCGCAGCCCGCAACGAACATCTGCCGGAGCGCCGGAATCAGTGTCTCAAAGCGCAGATGGTGACGTGTGCGAGCCTGGTCGATGACATGCATGATATGTATTTTGCCGCAAACCCTCAGGGTGGCGGTGCCGGCTTCCACAGAGTCAGCAAGAGTGACGCCACACAGCACAGCATGGCTGCCAGTTGCCACGGCCCCATGGGCTCACCATGCATGATGGCACCTGTAATCATCGCCACCACCGGCACCATCACCGAGGACAGTCCGGCCACGTTGGCCGGCAACAGCCCGACAATGGCGAACCAGCTCACATTGCCGATGCACATCGGTACCAGCGTGATGTAGGCCGCGACCGCGAGGGTCTGCCAGGACGGCATGAACCACCGGCCATCCCCCAGAACAAGGGCGCCGGCGATGATGGGCAGCGCGGTCAACAGCAACTGCCAGCCGGTCAGCACCAGGATCGGCGTCTGCCATTGATGGCGCTTGATGATCAGGGTGCCGATGGCCCAGCCGATGGCCGCGAGCAAGCCGCAAACCACCCCCAGAGGAGCACTGGTGTAAGCGCCGAAACCCGGAACCATCAGCATGCCGACCGCGAGACCGCCCAGCGCAAGCGCCAGCAGCAAGCGGCGCGACATGCCCTCACCCAGCACCGCCCACGAAATCAGTGCCACCCACAAAGGCATGGTGAAGCCGAGCAGCGCGCCCTGGCCTGACGGGATCAGGATCGCAGCATAGGTACTGGCGATGTTCCACACCAGCATGTAGGCGAAGGTAGCCGTTAGAAATCGCGGCCAGTCGCCGCGCGGCACCGCCAGCGAATGGCCACGGGCGAGCGCCAAGCCCAGCAATACCAGTCCGGCGGTCGGCACGGAAAACGCGCGAAAAGTCCAGACCGAGATTTCGCGCATGACCAGCGGAAACAAGGGCCAGTTGGTACCCCAGACCAGGGTCAGCAGTGCCAGCAGCACGAGAGCCCGACGCGGTATCGCTGCGTGGCCTGGTTTGGATGCGGGCATCAAGGCGCGGCCGCGGGGACGGCTGCAGACTGCATGTGGCGAGGGCGGCGGCGTGGTGCCGCAGCGCAATACGGATGCATCAGCGGTTTGCTTGCGCCTGTGCCAGCATGGCGTCAATCACCGCGCAGAGCAGCGGGCGCAGCCTTTCTGCCCTGTTTTCGTCAAGCTCGACATGGGGATCGCGATTCAGATCGATCAGGTAACGCGAGTTGACCGCCACCAGCAGGTTGGCGCCGATGCCCTGCAAAAAGTCGTACAGCCGGGGCAGGTGCCAGTCGGTATCGGCAAGGGTCAGCGCGGCCGGCGTCAGGCGCCGTGCCAGCGCCTGTGGCAGGCGGGTACCAACATGCGGCATGGAGACCAAAAGTGGTAGCGGACCGCGCTCGAGCAACCAGGTGAAATCCGTCATGCCAAGCCTGATGCTGTCGTCGGACTATATCTTGGGCAGGGTCACGCCCTGCTGCCCCTGGTACTTGCCGCCGCGATCCTTGTACGAGGTCTCGCACACTTCGTCGCTTTCGAAAAAAAGCACCTGGGCGCAGCCTTCACCGGCGTAGATCTTGGCCGGCAGCGGGGTGGTGTTGGAGAACTCGAGCGTCACGTACCCTTCCCACTCCGGCTCGAACGGCGTCACATTGACGATGATGCCGCAGCGCGCATAGGTGCTCTTGCCCAGACAGATGGTCAACACACTGCGCGGGATGCGGAAATACTCGACCGTGCGTGCCAGGGCGAATGAGTTGGGCGGAATGATGCACACCTCCCCCTTGACATCGACAAACGATTTTTCGTCGAAATTCTTGGGGTCGACAATGGTCGAATTGATGTTGGTGAAGATCTTGAATTCGTCGGAACAACGGATGTCGTAGCCGTAACTCGATGTGCCATAGGAGACGATGCGCCTGCCGTCTACCTGGCGGATCTGGCCCGGTTCAAACGGCTCGATCATCGCGTGTTCCGCCGCCATGCGACGGATCCACTTGTCTGCCTTGATGCTCATGATGTCCTCGCGCAGCTGATCATTTGGCGGCGCCGCCAGGGCGCCAATCGCGTGCCCGGTCTTCGGCGGCGCCGATTTCTTCAGGGGACATTTTCTCCTTGATGCTCGTCAGCGCGTTCTCCATACCGCTCAGGCGCGCCGAGTCTGACAGTATCAGCCACTTCGCCGCCTCGACGCGATCCGCGCCCGCCTGCTCGGGCTTGGCATCAGGGGCCGCCGCCTTTTGCGTGAGCAGCCCGGCCAGCATGACTTGCGCGCGCACCATTCCACGCTCTGCCGCCTTGCTCCACCAGAGCGACGCTTGCTCAGTATCGCGTATGACACCGACGGCGTTGTTGTAGCGCATACCCATGATGAATTGAGAAATCAGATCGCCGCCATCGGCAGCCCGTCGCCCCAGCTCAAGCGATTTCGCGTCATCTTTCGCAACGCCAATCCCTTCGCTGAAATACATCGCCAGCGTGCCCTGGGCCCGCACACTGCCGGTCTTGGCGGCCCTTTCCATCCATTGGAAGGCCAGCTTGCGGTCCTCCTTGACACCTTTGCCCTCCGCATACAGGCGCGAGAGCATGAACATGGCGTCAGCGTCGCCTTTTTTTGCGTCCGCGTTGAGTTCCTTGAGCGCGGTCTTGTAATCACCCTTTTCCAGGGCGGCCACACCCTTTTCCGCGTCCGCCCCCGCGCCACCGGCCAGAATGGTCACCAGAACGGCCAGCAATACCTTCGATATCTCAACTCGCATGGATGTCCTTGCGGTGCCGTCTCACCGATCCCATTTGGCTATTTTTGCTAGGTGGACTTCGAAACCACGATATTGGGGAACTTCGCACTCATGTCCTTCATGCTGTCGGCGATCTTGATCGCCACCTTGCGCGCGATCGCCTTGTAAATCGCCGTCACCTGGCCATCAGGATCGGACACCACGGTCGGCTTGCCGGAATCGGCCTGCTCGCGGATCTTGATGTCAAGCGGCAACTGGCCCAGCAGGTCGATGCCGTAGTCCTTTGACATTTGCGCGCCGCCGCCGGAACCGAAGATTGGTTCAGCGTGGCCGCACGCCGAACAGATGTGCATGCTCATGTTCTCGACCACGCCCAGAATCGGAATCCCGACTTTCTCGAACATCTTGAGACCCTTGCGCGCATCGAGCAGCGCGATGTCCTGCGGCGTGGTGACAATCACCGCACCGGTCACCGGGACCTTCTGCGCAAGCGTGAGCTGGATATCACCGGTTCCGGGCGGCATGTCGACGATCAGGTAATCGAGGTCGCGCCAGTTGGTTTCCTTGAGCAATTGCTCCAGCGCCTGCGTCACCATCGGGCCGCGCCAGACCATCGGGGTTTCGACATCGATCATGAAGCCGATCGAACTGGCCTGTATGCCATGGCCTTCCATCGGCTCCAGCGACTTGCCGTCCTTCGATTCCGGACGTCCGCTGATCCCCAGCATTTGCGGCTGCGACGGCCCGTAGATATCGGCGTCCAGCAAACCTACCACCGCGCCTTCGGCGGCCAGCGCCAAGGCCAGATTGACCGCCGTGGTGCTCTTGCCCACCCCGCCTTTGCCGGAAGCCACTGCGATGATGTTTTTCACGTTGGGCAGCAGTTTCACGCCGCGTTGCACCGCGTGCGACGCGATTCGGACGCTGAAATTCGCGCTGACATTGCCCGCGCCGGGGATCGCCTTGAGTACCTTGACGACCTCCCGGCGCAGGCTATCTATCTGCGATTTGGCCGGATAGCCCAGTTCGACATCGAGGCTGATATCGGCCCCGTCGACGCGCACGTTCTTCGCCGACCGGGTGGTCACGAAATCGCGTCCGGTGTTCGGATCGATGACGGCCTTGAGCGCCGCCTGCACCTGCTCGAGATTGATTGGCATTGATTGAAACCGTTGAAGACTGCGGACTTGCGCGGGGCCAACGCTGCGCAAAGACCGAAAGTTTAACGCAAACGCTGCGGGAATCCGCCCAAGCCCTGATAAACTCTAGGGCTTTCCGCAAGAAATCAGGCCATTTCGCCCATGCTCAAGCGGCACCTTTTCGTTACCACCGCCCTGCCCTATGCCAACGGCTCGTTTCATATCGGCCATATCATGGAGTACATTCAGGCCGATATCTGGGTGCGTTTTCAGCGCATGCAAGGCCATGCGGTGCATTTCGTATGTGCGGACGATGCGCATGGCGCCCCGATCATGCTCAAGGCGCAGGCCGAGGGCATCAGCCCCGAGGAACTGGTCAAGCGAATCGCCGCCGAACGGCCGCGCTACCTCGATGGATTTCATGTCAAGTTCGATCATTGGCATTCGACCGATTCGCCGGAGAACGAACAGCTGTCCCAGGACATCTACCGGCGCCTGCGCGATCAGGCACAGCTGACCTATAGCAAGTCGATCGAGCAGTTTTTCGACCCGGTCAAGAACATGTTCCTGGCCGACCGTTACATTTTGGGCGAATGCCCGAAATGCGGCGCCCGTGACCAGTATGGCGATGCCTGCGAAGTGTGCGGCGCGGTGTACGCGCCGACCGACCTGATCAATCCGTATTCGGCTCTATCCGGCGCGAAACCGGTCCTCAAATCTTCCGAACACTACTTTTTCAAGCTTTCGGATCCGCGCTGCACGGCTTTTCTCGATGAGTGGGTCAATCTTCCGGGCCGCCTGCAGCCACAGGTCGCCAACAAGGCGCGCGAATGGCTGGAGGGCGAAGGCGAGCGCGCGCTCGGCGACTGGGACATTTCGCGCGACGCGCCCTACTTCGGTATCGAGATACCCGATGCGCCGGGAAAATACTTTTATGTCTGGCTGGATGCGCCGATCGGCTACCTCGCGAGCCTTATGAGCTATTTCGATTCGGGCAAGGCACGCGCGCGTGGCGAGACGCGCAGCTTCCAGGAATTCCTTGACGCCCCGGACACGCAACAAGTCCATTTCATCGGCAAAGACATCATCTATTTCCACACCCTGTTCTGGCCGGCGATGCTGCATTTCGCGGGCAAGCCATACAAGGTGCCCGACAACGTCTACGTCCACGGCTTCATCACCGTCTCCGGCGAGAAGATGAGCAAGTCGCGCGGCACCGGCATTTCGCCGCTGCGTTACCTGGACATCGGCATGAACCCCGAGTGGCTGCGCTACTACATCGCGGCAAAGCTCAATGCCAACGTGGAAGATGTGGATTTCAATCCCGACGATTTTCTGGCGCGAGTCAACAGCGACCTGATCGGCAAGTACGTCAATATCGCAAGTCGCGCCGCGGGATTCCTGAGCAAACGATTCGACGGGCGCCTGGCGATTGAATGGGATGTTGAAGGGCGCCAACTGGTCGATCACCTGCGTGGCGTGGCGGCCCGGATCGCATCCGAATTTCAGGAACGCGAGTTCAGCCGGGTGATTCGCACCATCATGGGTCTGGCGGACCAGGTGAATCAATATGCCGATCGCGTCAAACCCTGGGAGCTTGCCAAGGATCCAGGGCGCAGCGCGGAGTTGCAGGTCGCCTGTTCGGTGCTGATCAATTGCTTCGCGCTGCTAAGCCGTTACCTGGCGCCAGTTTTGCCCGAAGTCGCACGCAAAACCGAAGAGCTGACCGGGCTTTCCCTGGCGCACTGGGAAAACAGTGCCAACGTGACGACGATCAGGCCGTATGTGCACCTGATGGCGCGCGTCGAAGCAAAACAGCTGGATGCGTTGTTCGAACTACCTGTCACAGCCGCGGTTGACGCGTCACCGCCGTTGCCCGAGGCGCCGACGATGACCAAGGTGCCGGGCGCGCCAACCGCGGCAACGGAAAATGGAAGCTCCCCGACGGCACTGGCAACGATCGGACTCGAGGACTTCGCCAAGGTGGACTTGCGCATTGCCCGCATCGTCAATGCGGAACATGTCGAAGGCGCGATCAAACTTGTCAAGCTGACACTGGACGTCGGCGAAGCGCGGCCGCGCACGGTATTCGCCGGCATCAAGTCGGCCTACGATCCGGCTGCATTGGTTGGACGACATACCGTGATGGTGGCGAACCTGGCACCGCGCAAAATGCAATTCGGGGTATCCGAAGGCATGGTGCTGGCCGCCAGTGCGGCCGATAGCGGTTCGCCCGGCCTGTATCTGCTCGAACCACACGCCGGTGCGCAAGCCGG
>JAYTDE010000390.1:0-3409 GCA_043736195.1 Burkholderiales bacterium
CTCAGACATGCGTGGCCTGCGCCAAGTCGATGGCAGCCCGTTCGAGTAGAGCGCAGACCCGCGCGAACTCCGGTTTCATCTGTGCCAGCGCCGCGTCCAGGCCGGCAAGTTCGCCACGCTTGGTTTCGGCTTCAAGTTCCCGCGCCTGCGCTGAAAGACGCATGGCACCGATCATCGCCGCACTCGATTTGAGGGTGTGCACGTGGCGTGTGACGATCTGGGTATCAACGCGCACCCGCGGATCGGCCAGCTGGTCGAACATCGCAGCGGTGCTGGCCACGAAGTCATCAATGAGGTTTGGCAGTTCGTCACCCATGGTGTCCGCCAGTCGCGCGAACTGCGTGGCATCGATGGCGGCCGGTGGCGCTTGCAGCGCGAAGCTGGCGGCCGCATCGGTCCCGGCGTGCTTGGGAACGGCCGCCACCGCCGGCATCTCGGGCAGGCTGCCGAGCCAGCGCGACAGCATGTCGACGATCTGGCGGCGAGTGAAAGGCTTGGGCAGAAAATCATCCATGCCGGCCTGCTTGCAGGCGGCGACCGCTTCGCGCAGTACGTTGGCTGTCATGGCGACGATCGGTCGGCGCCCGGCCAGTTCACCCGCAGCCTCGGCCAAGCGGATGCGGCGAGTCGCCTCCAGCCCGTCCATTACCGGCATGTGGACATCCATGAACACCAGGTCCACCCGTTCCCGCGCCAGCACTTGCAGCGCCAGACTGCCGTTCTCGGCTTCCAGTACCTCGATGCCGAAGCCCTTGAGCGTGGCGCGCGCCACCTTGCGATTGACCACGTTGTCCTCGACCACCAGCACCCTGCCCGCAAAGCGGCGCGGCGTCGGTGCGCCGGATGCCGCGGCGCGGCTGGCGCCGGCCGCCGCCCGTTTGCAACGCATGGTGAAACTGAAGGTGGAGCCCTGGCCCGCTTCGCTCGCCACCGTGAACGCGCCGCCCATCATCTCGACCAAGCGCAGGCAGATCGCCAGACCCAGGCCGGTGCCGCCGAAGCGCCGGGTGGTCGAGGCGTCGGCCTGGGTGAAGGGCCGGAACAGCTTGTCGCGCTGTTCGGCTGTCATGCCGATGCCGGTATCGGTAATCGTGTAGCGCAGTACCACTTCATCAGCCGTGCTGTCGGCCACGCCAGCCTCGATGCGCACCTGCCCCGCATCGGTGAATTTGAGCGAGTTGCCGATCAGATTGCCCAGCACCTGGCGCAGTCGCCCGGGGTCGCCAATCACGTCACGCGGCAGGTCGGGAGCCGCGTCGCCGGAAAGGAGCAAACCCTTGGCCGAAGCGCGCGAGCCGGACAGGGCCAGCACATCGTTCATCGCCTGCAGCGGATCGAAGGCGATCGCTTCGAAATCCAGTTTTCCGGCCTCGATTTTCGACAGGTCGAGAATATCGTTGAGAATCTCAAGCAGCGCCTGGCCGGAACGCTGGATGGTCTCCACGTAGTCGCGCTGGTCAACCGACAGTTCGGTGTCGAGCAGCAGGTCGGCCAAGCCCAGCACGCCATTCATCGGGGTGCGCACCTCGTGGCTCATGGTCGCCAGGAACTCGCTCTTGGCGCGTGCGGCCCCTTCGGCGTTCTCGCGTGCCTCGATCAGGCGTCTCGACTCCTCATGGCGAGCGGTGACGTCGCTATAGACAGTGACGAAGCCACCGCCCGGCACCGGCGTTCCGCGCACTTCGACCACGGTGCCGTTGGACAAGGTCCGTTCGAATCGATGCGCCTGGGCACGGCGCGCGAGCAGGAGTCTTTCCTGCACCTGGGCGTCGGCGTCGCCGGGCCCGTATTCACCGCGTTCGGCATTGAAGCGCAGGAATTTCGCCAGCGGGTCGCCGACAGCGAATCGATCGCGCGCAAAATCCAGGAGAGTCAGGAACTGGTCGTTGAAAGCGATGATGTCGAGCTTCGCATCCATCACCGAGACCCCCATCGGCATGTGTTCGACGGTCTGGCGCAGCATGGTGGCGGTGGCGGCCAGCTGCTGGGTCGCGCGCATGCGCTCGGTGACGTCACGCATGATCACGGTGGTTTCGATGCCGCTGTCGCGGCGCACGCGCGAGATCGACGCCTCGATCGGAAGTTCGCTGCCGTCGCGCCGCAGGCCGTGCACCACACGGTCGGCTTCGCCCATGTCTCGCAGCGCATCTTCCCGCGCGCCAAAGCGCGCCACATGGCCGTGATGCGCATCGCGCAGGCGCGCCGGAATCAGCCGGTCGACCGGCTGCCCCAGCATCTCGGCGGCGGCGTAGCCGAACATGGCCTCGGCGGCATGGTTGAAGATGACCACCCGCTGCTCGCAGTCGAAAGTGAGGATGGCGTCGCGCGCGGAGTCGATCAGGCGCTCGATCGCGGCGCGGCTTTCGGTGGCGGCGCGCTCGGCGGCCTTAAGCGCGGTGATGTCGTTGACAAACACGAATACACCCGCCACCCGGCCGTCCGCACCCATGTCGGGCAGGTAGCGCGCATCGATTGAGCGGGCCGGCCAGGCACCGGCTTCCTCGCGCTGAAAACGCACCGTCTCGCCGGCCAGCGCGCGCCTGAAATGGGGTGACACTACCTGGTAGTCGGGCGCGCCCAGCATCTCGCACACCGTGCGACCGATAAAGGCATCGGCACTGCGGCCGAACCACAGTTCGTACGCACCGTTGACGAACCGATAGCGCTCGTCCGCGTCCACGTAAGCGATCAGCGCCGGCGTGTTGTCGGTGATGGTGCGCAGGCGTTGTTCACTGTCCGCAAAAGCGTTGCCGCTGGCGCGAGACTCTGCCAGCAAGGCGTTGAATTGGTTGGCCACATCGCCGATTTCATCCGTGCTCGAGATGGGCAACAGCGCCGTCGATGTCGGATCGCGACGCAAGCCCTGAATGCCGTCGCGCAAGGCCGTCAGTGGCGCCAACAAGCGCGCGATCCCGAGCCAGGCGATGATCGGCAGAACAAGCAGCAGCAGCGCCGTGCCGATCAGGGTGCGCCGTTGCTCAGCGGCGATCGGCGCGAACGCTTCCGCAACCGGCATCACGGCGACCAGAACCCACGGCATATGGGCCAGTCGCTTGAAGGTATACAGGGCATGCAGCCCGGTCTGGACGGCGACGCCTTCGCTCCAGCCGCTGGGCTCGCGCATGATCTGATCGAATAGCTGCGACTGCCCGGGGGCGGGACCATCGCTCATGATGTGCGCACGCTCGTGGGCGACCACGAACTTGCGGTCCAGCGACAACAGGTTGAAGCGTCCGCTGCGGCCGATTTTGGCATCCGCCAGGCCGCCCAGGAAGTTCGGCTTGAGCAATTGCAGGGTACCGATGAGCACGCCTGTCACCCGCTGCTCGCGATCGAGGATCGGCGCGGTGATGATCACCATCGGCTCATTCAATGGGCGCGCCATGAATGGCTGGGAAATGACCGAGCG
>JAYTDE010000391.1:0-1898 GCA_043736195.1 Burkholderiales bacterium
GTTCTCGACCACGAACTGCTGGCCCATCTGTTCGGACAGGCGTTGCGCCAGCACACGCGCCACCACGTCGACCGTGCCGCCAGGCGGGTAGGGCACGATCATGCGCACCGGTTTGGTCGGGTAGCTCTGGGCGCCGACGGTGGCGGCAAGGGTGATGGCAAGGGCGGCCAGGCAGGTCTTCAGCAACAAGTTCATGCAGGCTCCGGTGGCAAAAAAGGCCGCCCATGCGGGCGGCCTTGTGGATTGGTGACGCGTACTGGATCAGGCGGCGCGTGCAAGCTTTGGTTCGATCGACCAGCCATATTGCTTGTCCAGGCCCAGCTCACGCACGATGCGAATGCCGCGCGCCAGCGCCTCGCCTTCGAGATTCTTCAGCGGTTTGCGCAGCGCACCCACCGGCAGGCCGACCGCGCGCATCAGGCTCTTGATCGCCACCGGGTTGATCACCGAGTAATTGAAGTGCAATAGCGGCAGCATGCGCAGGTAGGTTTCCTTGAAGGCATGCGCCTCGGCGCCGCTCTTCCACGGCGTGGAAATGGTCGCCATCTCGGCCGGCATGATGTTGCCGCCCATGTTGGCCGTGCCATGACCGCCCAGCGACATGGTCGGCACCACCAGCCCCAGGCTGGGCGAATCGCAGCACATCACGGTCACATCCGGCCGTGCCGCCAGGATCTGCGCCACCTGGCCCACGCGGGTGGTCGATTCCTTGTGGATCACATAATTGGGGTGCTTGAAAATGCGCAGCAGGTGGTCCCAGTGCAGATCGGTCTTGATGCGCGGCGGGTTGTTGTAGATGCCCAGCGGCAGGTCGGTGGCATCGGCGATCTCGAGGAAGAAGGTCTCGATGTCGTCCTCCGGCCCGCACAGGTAGGGCGGCGCGGCGATGATCGCGCCGTCGCCACCGTTGGCCTTGGCCCAGTTGATGTTGCCCGTCACCTGGTCCTGCGTGTTGCCGGTGCAGCCGTAAAAAAAGTGCATGCCGGCCGGCTTCATCTTCGCCGTTTCCACCACCAGGCGTTTCTTCTCCTCCGGGGTCAGGAGCGATGGTTCACCGGTGGAGCCCATGAACAGCATGGCAACCGTGCCGTTGCGCCGTTGAAAATCGATCAGCTCGCGAAAGGCGCCGAAATCGATTTCACCGTTGGCGTTGAACGGGGTGACGGAGGCGACGAAGGAACCTTCGATGCGCAGCTTGGACATGGAGGATCTCCTGGCTGGGAATGGGGCGGCGGATTGCCGGTCCGCAATGCGGCATTATCCACCCGAATCGGGGCTTTCGGGGATAGGGCGTGAGCCATCGCGCCGACTATGGATATGGGCAGGCATAATACTGGTCCGCTATGGAGGGTCCATGAATCATCGTCGTAAGCTCCTAATCGGGCTGGGTGCAAGCGTGTTTGCTGCGCCGTTTGCGTCTTTTGCGCAAACACAAAGCACAAGGATTGCACGCATCGGCATACTGAGCCCCGGTTCGGCCGCCAGCAACGCCGGCTCTGTCGCCGCCCTGCTGGCGGAACTGCGCGCGCTGGGCTACGTTGAAGGAAAGAATATCGCACTTGAACCTCGCTGGATCGAGGCTGCGCTGGACCGGCTTCCTGCTGCCGCCGCTGAACTGGTTGGCCTCAAGGTGGATGCCATCCTTACATTTCAAACACCCTCTGCACAGGCCGCAAAACAGGCGACCAGGGCCATTCCGATCATCATGGCCGGGGCCGCCGATCCGGTGGCCTCAGGTCTGATTGCCAGCCTGGCGCGCCCGGGTGGCAACGTTACCGGCCTGTCGGGTGCGACCAGTGACTTGGCGGCCAAGACGCTCGAACTTCTGCGCGACATGTTGCCCGCGACTAAGCGCGTGGGCGTACTGGCGAATTCCGCCGATCCGTTTTCCAAGGTGT
>JAYTDE010000392.1:0-1624 GCA_043736195.1 Burkholderiales bacterium
GCATCGAAGCCTTTGATGCCGGCTTCGGCGACGGTTGGCACTTCGGGGATCGAGGCCATGCGCCGCGCGCCGCTCACGCCGAGTGCGAGCAGGCGGCCCTCGCGAATCAGCGGCAGGGCCGAGGTGATCGGCGCGAACCAGTAGGCCATGTGCCCCGCGATCACGGCATCGTAGGAATCGGCTCCGCCCGAGGTCGGAACATGCTTCATCTTCAGGTCGGCGTCCAGGTTGAACTTCTCGGCCATCAGGTGCGTGCCGGTGCCGATGCCGGCGGAGGTGAACTTGAACGCACCCGGTTTGGCCTTCGCCGCCGCGACCAGCTCGGCGACGCTCTTGACGCCCGCAGCTTCGCCCACCACCAAAACATAGGCTTGCCGGATCAGCGGCGCGATGGGAACGAAATCGCGCAGCGAGTCATAGGGCAGGTAGGCGCGCAGCGCGGGGCTGATCACCTGGGCGTTGCTGGTCAACAGCAGGGTATGGCCGTCCGGCGCCGATTTGGCGACCTTATCGGTGCCCACGGAGCCGCCCCCGCCGACTTGGTTTTCGACCAGCACCGTTTGGCCCCAGGCATCGGCGAGCGTCGGCGCCAGGATCCGGGCGATGGTGTCAACCATCCCGCCAGCCCCGTAGGGCACGACGATTTGCACCGGCTTGGCCGGCCATGATTGAGCCAGCGCGCCGCTGCCGACGCAGACAGCGGATGCGAAAACAACGAGGACCTTCGCGAATTTCATGATGGCGCCCCTTCTCGATCACTTCACCACTCCCCTGCCCAAACCATCCCGTGGCGAGGGCCCCGCATCGGGGCGCCCGATCGGAAAAGTGTGTGCGGCGCGCATCGTACTGCGCGGACGGCGGTTCGTACCAGTTGGTGAATATTCACATCGCCGCGCCGAGCGGCAACGCGACTGAGAGGCGCCTATCTGTCAAAGGTCTGCTCGCCCACCACCTCGCCGGTGGGTTTGTCGTTCACCACGGATCTGTTGTCAGGGTCTGGGCAGTCCGGCGATCGCGTCGTCCACCGCACGGCGCAATGTCAACACGATCTCGTCGATCTGCGTCTCAGTGACGATAAAGGGCGGCGCCAGCAGCACATGATCGCCGCGCCGGCCGTCGACACAGCCGCCGCTTGGGTAGCACAGCAGCCCCATATCCATCGCGCTTTGCTTGATGCGCGCATGCAATTGCAGCTCCGGATCGAAGGGTGTTGCGGTTTCGCGCTCAGCCACCAGTTCGAGCGCCAGCATCAGGCCGCGGCCGCGAATGTCGCCCACGTGTGGATGCTCGCCGAAGGTCTGGCGCAATTGCGCCTCCAGCTGGGCGCCGCGCCGTGTTACCGCCGGCAACAGGTTCTCGCTATCGATGACGCGCTGCACTTCGAGCGCGCCAGCACAGGCCAGCAGATGGCCCATATAGGTGGTGCCATGCTGAAACGCGCCGGAACCCGCGGCAAAGGCGTCGTAAACACGCTGGCTCGACAGCAGGGCGCCGATCGGCTGGTACCCGGCGCCAAGTCCCTTACCTATGGTGATCAGGTCCGGCGCCACGCCTTCCTGTTCGCAGGCAAACATCGTCCCGCAGCGGCCCATGCCGCACATCACTTCGTCGAGGATCAGCAGGA
>JAYTDE010000393.1:0-2155 GCA_043736195.1 Burkholderiales bacterium
GGCGCCGGCAAGGAAACGCGCGAGATCGACGGCCGCATGTATGTGCTGGAACATCCGATTCACGCGCAGCTCGCACTGATCAAGGCCGAACGCGGCGACCGCTGGGGCAATCTCACCTATCGCAAGGCCGCGCGCAACTTTGGCCCCGTGATGGCGTCCGCCGCGCGCTGCACGGTGGCGCAAGTCTATGAGACAGTGGAACTGGGCGGGCTGGATCCCGAAACCATCGTGACGCCGGGAATTTTCGTCAAGCGCGTGGTGCTGGTCGAACGCCACGCACCGCAAGGGGGTGTGACATGAGCACCGTACGCAGAACCCGCGACCAGATGGCCGCGCGCGTCGCCGTCGATATTCCCGAAGGCGCCTATGTCAACCTGGGCATCGGCCTGCCGACCCTGGTGGCAAACCACTTGCCGCACGATCGCGAGATCTTCCTGCACAGCGAGAACGGCATTCTCGGCATGGGGCCGGCGCCAGTCGAAGGCTTCGAGGACTGGGACCTGATCAACGCAGGCAAGCAGCCTGTCACCCTGTTGGCTGGCGGCGCCTTTTTCCATCACGCCGATTCGTTCGGCATGATGCGCGGCGGCCACCTCGACATCTGCGTATTGGGCGCATTCCAGGTGGCGGTCAATGGCGACCTCGCGAACTGGCATACCGGCGGCGCCGATGCGATTCCGGCGGTCGGCGGGGCGATGGACCTGGCGGTCGGCGCCAAACGCACCTTCGTCATGATGGAGCACCAGACCAAGGGCGGCGCATCCAAGCTGGTCGAACGCTGCACCTATCCGCTGACCGGCATCGCCTGCGTCAGCCGCATCTATACCGACCTGGCCACGCTCGAGGTAACGCCCGGCGGCCTCAAGGCGGTCGACTGGATCGACGGCCTGGAATTTGACGAACTGCTGCGCCTGTCGGGCGTGCCGATCGCGCGTCCCTGAAACATCGGCTGGTTTGCTGCCACGCAACTCGATCACACCAGTGAAACTGAACCTTCCCGGGTAATGAACAAATGACCACGAATCACAAGATCGGCTGGATCGGACTGGGGCGCATGGGCGAAGCCATGGCCATCCGCCTGCTCAAGAACAAATGCGACGTCTCGGTGTGGAACCGCACCGCCGCCAAGGCCCTAGCGCTCAAGCCCTACGGCGCGAAAATCGTCGCGGCCAAGCCTGACCTCGCTGGCTGCGACATCGTCTTCACGATGGTGTCGACCACCGCTGACTTGAAAGAGGTGCTGTTCGAGGCCGGCGGCCTGTTGTCGGGCACGGCCAAACCGCAGATGGTGGTCGACTGCTCGTCGATTTCGCAGGAGGGTTCGGCCGAGGTGCGTCAAGCGCTCGAGGAGCGCGGCATTGCCTACCTGTGCGCGCCGGTGTCGGGCAACGCCAAGGTGGCCCGTGCCGGCAAGCTGTCGGTGGTGGCCTCGGGACCGAAGGCCTCGTATGAGGCGGTACGGCCCTATCTGGCAATGCTGGGGCGCTCGGAGATGTGGCTGGGCGAGGGCGAGCTGGCGCGGGTCTGGAAAATCGCGCACAACACCATGTTCGGCGTGATCATCCAGACCTTTTGCGAAGTCGCGGTGTTGGCCGAGAAAGCCGGTATTCCGCGTCACGTGTTTCTGGAATCGATCAACAATTCGGTGCTGGGCTCGATGTATACCAAGTACAAGACGCCGACCTTGACCAACCTGACTTTCGACCGAGTCACCTTCACCCCCAAGCTCCTGTTGAAGGATATGGATCTGGGCATGAGTGCCGCCAAGGCTTACGGCGTTACCATGCCGGCGGCGGCGGCCACGCGCGAGTCGATTGCCAGCCTGGTTGGCCGTGGCCATGACAATGTCGACTTCGCCGTCCTGCTGCTGGAACTGGCGCGCAACGCCGGCATGGAATTGACGCCGGACAATGTCGAGATGAGCGACGGTCTGGAATCCTGATCCGCCATGACGCGCACCCTGATCCGCAATGCGACGATCGTCTCGATGGACGATGCCGTCGGCGACTTGACAGGCGACTTGCTGGTCGAGGGCGAACGCATCGCGGCCATCGCGCCGCGCCTGCAAGCGGACGACGCCGAAGTCATTGACGCCAGCGGTTTTATCCTGATTCCGGGCCTGATCAATGCCCACATGCATACCTGGCAGACAGCC
>JAYTDE010000394.1:0-3167 GCA_043736195.1 Burkholderiales bacterium
TGGCGGTCTGCGCGTCGAGTTCGGTATACAGGCGGGCGAAGCGTCTCAAGGCTGGTTCCGACAAAAGTGAAACCCTACTTTTGTCGGGCTTGAATTGCAGGAAATCGCCGGCATAGCCGGACAATTTCCTGGCTTAAGGGCTACGTCAAGGCAGCGCTTCGCTGCGCTCGCTTTCGCGCGGGTGTGGGGTTGCTGGTTGATCATGTTGGCTTGTGGCCTGGCGTGTTGCCGAAGAGTTTCCTTTTGAATTCCTCGAAGGCTTCGTCGCGGTCGGTGTAGGTTTCGCGAATCGCGTGTTCGTTGCGCGCCTGTTCGGCGCCGACGAAGGCGGCCAGCGCTTCCTTGAGCGCGGGGGTCAGGTTGCGGTCGGCCGAGAGCACCACTTGCGCCACCAGTGCCGGGTCGATGTGCTTGGGGCCGGCCAAGCACAGCAGGGTGGCGGCGGGCAGGGATGCGATCAAGCCCAGCAGCGCGCGCTCGCCTTCTTGCGGTGCCAGGTAGGTGGCGTCCGGCAGGCGCGCGATCAGCGGTGGTTCGTCCGGCGGCGGCGGTTCCCAGGCGGCCGCGATGTAGTGTGCGTGCAGGCTGTCGCTGGCTGCCACGGCACGGAACACGCAGCCGATCCATACGCCTGCGCGCCAGCGGCGGGTCAGGCGCGGCATGACTTCCTGTACAAAGCGCTGCTGGATCTGGCGGTCCATGGGAGAAGGCTCTCGAGGGTTTGATTATGCGGGCGTTGCAGAGGGGATGCCGGCGGCCGGCTGCGCCATATCGTCACCGGCATCGCCGCCGAATTCGGTTTCGAAGGCCTGCGCGGTGAGCCCGCGTTCGCTAAGCGCGCGCACCATCACCGGCACCTGGCCATGGGTCACGATCACGCGCGCAGCGCCGCTGGCCTCGATGGCGCGCATCAGCCCCGGCCAGTCGGCATGGTCCGAGAGCACGAAGCCGCGGTCGACCGCATGGCGGCGGCGCGCCCCGCGCAGTTGCATCCAGCCGGAGGCGAAGGCATCGGAATAGTCGCCAAAGCGTTTGAGCCAGGCCGAGCCTTGCGTCGCAGGGGGCGCCAGCACCAGCGCGCGCGCCAGGCTGGCACGGTCGTCTAGCGCGCTTGCCAGGCGGGTGGCAGGCAGGGCGACGCCGCTTTCGCGATAAGCCGCGTTGAGTGCCTCGGTGGCGCCATGGCAGACGATCGGGCCGATGGTTGGATCGACCATCGCCAGAATGCGCTGCGCCTTGCCGAATGAATAGGCGAGGAGCACGCTGGCGCGGCCGGCGGCGGCGTTGGCCGCCCACCAGGCATTGATGTCGGCGGCGATGTCGGCCTGCGCGCGCCAGCGATACACCGGCAGGCCGAAGGTCGATTCGCTGATGAAGGTGTCGCAGCGCACCGGTTCGAACGGTGCGCAGGTGGCGTCTTCGGCCGCGAAATCCGGCGCCGCCTTGTAGTCGCCGGAGGCCACCCATACCGCGCCGCCATGTTCGATGCGCACCTGCGCCGAGCCCAGCACATGGCCGGCCGGGTGCAGCGAGACGCGCACGCCCTTGATGCTGATGGCCTCGCCGTAGGCCAGCGTCTGCAATGCGATATTGGCGCCCAGCCGCGCCCGCAGCACATGGGCCGAGGGCGCCGCCGCCAGATAGTGCCGATGACCGCCGCGCGCATGGTCGCCATGCGCATGGGTGATCACAGCGCGCTCGACTGCACGCCAGGGGTCGATGTAAAAGTCGCCAGGCGGGCAGTACATGCCTTGCGGGCGCAGGATCACCAGGTCTGTCATTGCCGCAGGTCTCGTCGATTCACGCAGTTGCGGGTCGCTGAATGTACCATTGGCGACTGCAAGCCCAACAACGCATCCGCCTCGGAGACAGACCAAGTGAAACCGCACTTCAATCGGATCTGCCGGACATTGCTGCTGGCTCTGGCACTGCTGCCCGTACTTGCCGTTCAGGCGCAGCAGGACTGGCCGTCACGCACGGTCAAGGGCATCAACCCGTTCGCCGCGGGCGGACCGTCCGACGTGATGGGGCGCCTGATCAGCGAGCGCCTGACGCAACGTCTGGGCCAGACCTTCGTGATGGAAAATCGCCCCGGCGCCGCCGGCAACATCGGCATCGATGCGATGGCGAAATCCCCGCCCGATGGCTACACCCTGGCCTGGGTGGTCGATTTCAACCTGACCGTCAACCCCGCGCTTTATCCGAAGATGCCCTACGACGTCGAGCGTGACATCCTGCCCATCGCCATCTTCGCCGTCAGCGACGTGGCGCTGATGGTGCATCCTTCGGTGCCGGCGAAGACGCTCGCCGAATTGATCGCGCTGGCCCGAGCGAAACCGCTGGCCTTCGCCTCCGCGGGACCCGGCTCGCCCGGCCACATGGTGGCTGAGCTTTTCAAGCGCGAGCTCGGGCTGGACCTGATGATCCACGTGCCCTACAAGGGCAATGCACCGGCAAGCCAGAGCATCGTGGCGGGTGAAACGCAAATGTTTTTCGGCGCGTTGCCCGGCACGCTGGCGCATGCGAAGGCCGGCAAGTTGCGGCCACTGGCGGTGATGTCGCGTGAGCGCTCGCGCTTCATACCCGAGGTGCCCACCGCGCTCGAACTGGGCTACCCCAGGGTGATGGCGTCGAACTGGTACGGCCTGATCGCGCCGGCCGGCACGCCGTTGCCGATTGTCGAGCGCCTGCATCGCGAGGTGGCCGGCATCGTGGCCGAACGCGATTTTGTCGAGCGTGTCGAGAAAATGGGCCTGACGCCCTCTGTGGTGCCGCCCGAGCAGATGCGCAGCATGATTCGCAGCGAAGGCGCCGCCTGGGCGGCGGTGGTGCGCGCGGCCAATATCAAGGTGGAATAGGCGGCCTCGCCAGTGGCGGCAGGTGTCCACACACCGCCGCTGTGCCGGGCCTTACCCGGGCGCCGGACGCGCCCCGGGCCAGCGCGGCAGCGCTGACAACAACTGCAGCACGCCGGCCGCCAAGCCCAGGCCCGCGCCCAGCTGCACCGCCAGCGAATACGAGCCATACTGGTCGAACAGCGCACCGCCGCCGAAGG
Organism: Burkholderiales bacterium; assembly: GCA_043736195.1. Classification (GTDB taxonomy): domain Bacteria; phylum Pseudomonadota; class Gammaproteobacteria; order Burkholderiales; family JAEUOS01; genus JAEUOS01. Next base: position 3,056 of record JAYTDE010000394.1, read on the forward strand.
CGCCGAGCGAGCTGCCGAGCTGGTGGCTCATGAAGGCGATGCCGCCAATCATCGCCTGCCATTTGAGGCCGAACATCTCGACCACCATGCCGGAGACCAGGGGCGCCACCCC
>JAYTDE010000395.1:0-3165 GCA_043736195.1 Burkholderiales bacterium
CCCGCTGGAGCACCAGCGCGGCGACTACCGCGACTACTGGCGCACCATGAAGGCTGCCATGCATGCCTGGGCCGCTGGCGAATTGGCCGGCGTGCCGGAGACCTGGGCGCAGTTCGGTATGCGCACCCGCGCGGCGCTGACCATGGCCGCCGCCGGCCTGAAGCGCGACGAATGCGCGCTGGCAGTGAGTTCCGGCGGCGCGATCAGCCGCACCCTGGTCGACATTCTCGGCAGCCCCGGTGCCATCGGCGTGGAATTCAACCTGCAGTTCCGCAATGCCGGCTTTTGCGAATTGATCGTCGCAGGCGACGGCCCCAACCAGGAATTCCGACTGGTGGCGTTCAACGCGATTCCGCATCTGGATACGCCGGAGCGGCGCAACGCCATCACCTTTGCCTGACGCGTTTCAGGCTTTTACTTTGAACTCGACCATGAGCCTTTGGCACAAAATCCCCAGCCTGGAACAGATCAACCGCAGCCACGACAACACGGCCGTATCGCAATTGGGCATCGAGTTCACCGCGGTGGGTGACGATTACCTGGTCGCACGCATGCCGGTGGATGCGCGCACCCGCCAGCCCGCCGGCCTGTTGCACGGCGGCGCGACGATGTTGCTGGCCGAGACCCTGGCCAGTTGCGCCGCCTGGCAGACCATCGACCGCACGAAAACCGACGCGGTGGGGCTGGAGATCAACGCCAACCACCTGCGCGCCAGCCGCGAGGGCTGGGTGAGCGGGCGGGTGACACCGATTCACAGCGGGCGCTCGACGCAAATCTGGGAGGTGCGCGTCACCGACGAGAAGGGTCGGCTGGTGGCGATCTCAAGGGTGACGATTTCGCTGATCCAGAAGATGCCAACCGCCGGGTAGTCCCGCCCGGTCGTGCGACGCCTGCCGGATCTGACCGCCAGCGCCCTGCCTGTCCAGGGTGAATCGCCGCCCAGCTTCGAAACGAAACCTATGTAGGGCGGCACACCCCGGTGAGGAGGGCAGAAAAAGGTGCGTCAGTCGCCGTCGTCGATCCACATCACGCGGCGACGCGGTGCCGAGCCCGGGAAGACGGCGCGAAAGCGCCGCAGGGCCGGGAGCGCGGTGCGCATCTCGTCCGCGTACCTGGCTGCCATCTGCCGCGCATCCTCGACCGAGCCGACGCCGGCGCAGCAGTAATCCGCCAGACAGGCCGCCATGCGCGGCGCGCCGTCATCGGACTCCAGGTAGACATGCAGCGGCCACCAGTGACATTCGCGGGGCTTGAGTCCCTGCTCGTGCAGGGTGCAGCGATCGCGGGAATCCAGGAACATGCAAGCGTCGCGCTGCTCCAGCATCGCAAAGTTGTCGTGCAGGCGTGCGCGGTCGTGGAAGGCCGCGGCCAAGGCGGGGTCGGCATCGACCGCGCAATGCCGCGCGATGGCATCGTGCTCCGCCAAGGTCAAGAAGATCGAGCCGGACTTGCAGCAGGCCGCGCCTGCGGCATCGCAAGCCGTGCACAGGCGTTCGAGGACCCGGTCAGTGGACATTGGTGGGCAGGCATGCCGGGCGGAGCCGCCTCAACGCAGGTTCACCTGGGCCCGGGCGAACCCGGCGGTCTGCTTGTAGCGCGCGGAGATTTCCTCCAGTTCGGCTTGCGGGATCACGTCGTTGACGTGTTTGAACCCTTGTGGCGCACGCTCCTCGGCCAATTGCATCACCTGGTCCGGACCATTGCCACGGTTGGCCAGCACGATTCTGCCGGTGGCCTCGCGCCGCTCGCCCTCGTAGCGCGCCAGCGCCGCTGGAATGCCGGACTCCTCCACCAGCGCGTGCACCATGCTCTCGGTATCCAGGATGGCCTGCGAAGCGCCGTTGGAGCCGATCGGGTACATCGGGTGTGCCGCGTCGCCCAGCAGCGTCACGCGGCCGAACGACCAGCGCGGCAGCGGATCGCGGTCGCACATCGGGTATTCGTAGGCGGGGCCGCCATTTTTGATCAGCGCGGGCACGTCCAGCCAGTCCCAGTTCCAGCCGGCGAAGGGGCCAGCGAACACCGACTTGTCGACCTGCTTGGACCAATCCTGCTTGGGCGGCGTATCGCCCGGCACGGCCAGTTCCATGATCCAGTTGGTGAGGTTGTTGCCGGTTTCCTCGAATACCTTGCGCGAGATCGGGTAGATCACCGCCTTTTGCGTGGCGTGGCCAGCCTGCATCATGCTGCGTCCGGTGAGAAATGGCGGCGCCACGCAGGTGCCGCGCCACAGCACCCGGCCCGAATAACGCGGCGGCCCTTCATCCGGGTACAGCGCGGCGCGCACGGTGGAATGGATGCCGTCGGCGGCGATCAACAGGTCGGCCTCGACTTCAGCCACGACCTCGCCAGTACGCCGGCTTTCGAACACGGCACGGGCCTTCGAACCATTACCGTCGAAGCTCTTGATCGCGTGCCCGCTCTGTACGTGTTCCGCACCCAGGCGTTCAATCGCTTTCTGCAGCAGCATGAGGTGCAGCTCGCCGCGGTGAATCGAGATTTGCGGAAAGTCGTAGCCGCCGGCAATGCCGCGCGGCTCGCGCCAGATGGCCTGGCCGTACTTGTTGAAATACGCCAGTTCGGACGTCTCGATTCCGAGTGCCCTCAGGTCTTCCAGCAAGCCTAAATTGCTGAGAATCTTCACGCTATGTGGCAGCAGGTTAATACCCACGCCCAGCGGTTCGAGCTTTTCAACCGCTTCGAACACCACGCAGGAAATGCCTTGCTTATGGCACTGCAGGGCCATCACCAGGCCGCCGATGCCGCCGCCGGCGATTGCGACACGGGTGTGATGCTTGGTCAAGTGTGCCGGCTTCACATTCGCACTTCACATTCATTCACGCAGCCAACCGCTCGGGCAATTTCATGTCCAACACGATCTCCGACCACGGTACGCTCACGCGCCCATCAACACCGCGTTCGATCGCCATCCATTCGATCAGCACATTGACATCGCCATGCACATTCTTGTAATGCCGCTGCACGCGTCGCGCCAGTTCGGCAACAGTTGCAGGCCCTACTTCGCGCAGGGCGGCGATCAGTTCCCAACGCTTGGGGGTAAAGACCGCGAGCATCTGGCCAATCTCGGAAAAGCCGGCACCAAAATAAGGGGGCACGGGTTCACCGGCTTCGACGGCCTTCATCGCGGCGGCCGCGCGGGCGGCT
>JAYTDE010000396.1:0-3661 GCA_043736195.1 Burkholderiales bacterium
AGCATGAACCATTTGCGCTTGTACCAGCCGTCGCCGTCGAAACACAGGATGAAGGTCAGCAGATACAAGGCCAGCGGTACCACCCACAAAAGCGGGATCGAGGAAATGTTCTGCGTGACGTGATTGCTGATGCCCAAGAGCAGGATCGAGCCGGTGGCCGACAGCGTGCACCACAAGAGCTGGGTGCGTGCCGTCGGCGGCGCAATGGTCACATCGCCAACCAGCTTGCTTGTCGCCGCCAATGGCGCGGCGCGTGCGGCCCGATGCGCGCAGGCGATGGCCAGCAGCACGAACACCAGATACATGCCGGACCAGATCCAGGCCTGTTGCTTGACACCGATCAGCGGCTCGATGACGAATGGATAGCTCAGCAAGGCGATCATCGAGGCCAGATTCGACAGCGCGAACAGCCGGTAGGGGCTGGCACCCGGGTAGGCGCGGGCGAACCAGGTCTGCACCATCGGGCTGGTGGTCGAGAGCATCACGTACGGCAGGCCGATGACGGCGGCGAGCAGCGCCAGAATGCCGAAAATCGGGTTGGCGTCACCGGCCGGCTTCCAGAAGTCGCCGGCGATCACTGGCAGCACAAGACAACTGCCGGCGAGCAGAGCGGTATGCAGCCACGCCTGCTTTTTCCCTTCGAGCTTGCGCGCGATCAGGTCGGGGTAGGCGTAACCGGCCAGCAGTGCCGACTGAAAAAACACCAGGCATGTAGTCCACACGCAGGCCGCGCCGCCGAACCAGGGCAGGATCTGCTTGGCGATCAGGGGTTGTACCAGGAAGAGCAGGAATGCCGAGAGAAAGACAGTGGCGGCGAACAGTGGCACGGGGAAGGTCTGGCTTGCAAAAACGCGCGATTATAGATAAGCAGGGGGGTGGCACGAAGGCGGTGCCGACAGCGGCATCGATTGCTGCGGATGCCGGTCGCGCGCGATGCATCCGGCCTGGTGAGTGCAATCAACTTGCGGCGATGCAGGGTGCCGCCGACTGCGAACACGGATTCTTTGCCGTTGCCACGGCAGCGCGGTGCTGCTCAGGCGTTGACGTTGACCACCACGCGGCCGCGGATCACGCCAAGCATCAGGTCACCGGCGGCACGGATCGCGTCCGACAGGCCAATTTCCTTGGTCATTGCATCAAGCTTGGAAGGGTTCAGGTTGCAGGCCAGCTTGTTCCACGCCTTGACCCGCAGCGCCTTGGGCGCCATCACCGAATCGATGCCGGCGAGCGTCACGCCGCGCAGGATGAAGGGCGCCACCGAGGCCGGGAAATCCATGCCTTGCGCCAAGCCGCAGGCCGTGACGACGCCGCCGTAGCGGGTTTGCGCGCAGGCATTGACCAGGGTGTGCGAGCCAACCGAATCGATGACGCCGGCGAAGCGCTCTTTCTGCATAGGCTTGGCCGGCGTGCCCAGGGTTGCTCGATCGATCACTTCGGCGGCGCCCAGGGCCTTGAGGTAATCCGCTTCGCCGGTCTTGCCGGTCGAGGCGACCACCGTGTAGCCCCATTCGGCGAGGATGGCCACCGCCACGCTGCCGACGCCGCCAGTGGCGCCGGTGACCAGGATCTCGCCTTGGTCTTTGTTCACGCCGAACTGCTCCATGCGCATCACCGAAAGCATCGCGGTATAGCCGGCGGTGCCCAGCGCCATCGCCTGGCGGGTGGTGAATTTCGATGGCAGGGGTATCAGCCAGTCACCCTTCAAGCGCGCCTTTTGTGCCAGGCCGCCCCGATGCGTTTCACCCACGCCCCAGCCGTTCAAAATCACCTTGTCGCCAGGCTTGAAATCCCCATGACTGGAGGCTTCGACAGTGCCCGCCAGGTCGATGCCGGGCACCATCGGCCACTTGCGCACCACCGGGCTCTTGTTGGTGATTGCCAGGCCGTCCTTGTAGTTGAGGGTCGAATAGTCGACCCGTACCGTGACATCGCCATCGGGCAACTGCGCCTCGTCGATCTCGGTGACCGCGGCATTGAAGCCGGATTCGGGTTTGGTGAGAAGAATGCCTTGCATGCTTGGCTCCGGAAGGTGGATTGCCGGAATGGCTATTCCGGTCGGCTTTTGGGTTGGCAATGTTCGCACAAAAACAGCCCGCGCCCGCCGCAGTCGATGCGCTTGATGGCGCCACCGCACACGTGACAGGCTTCACCCGTGCGCTCGAAGACCCAGTGGCGATAGCGCGCATAGGTCCAGCCGGCGGCTTTGAGTTGCCGTGCCCGCCCCGGATCGTTGGTGACACCACGCAGCCGGTACGATTGGCGCGTGACTTCGAGGGCCGCCTGCGCCAGGGCCTGGCGTTGTGACGCTGTCAAATCCAGCGGACGCGCCTGCGGATGCAGCTTTGCCACAAACAAGATGTCGCTGCGCAGGTAGTTGCCAATGCCGGCCAGAAAGCCCTGGTCGAGCAGCAGCCCTGCCAGGTTGCGGCGGGCGAAGCGCGTGGCTTCGACTTGCTCCAGCACCTGCTTGTGTGTAACCCGCGGGTCGAGCAGTTCCAGACCCAGGCGCGCGATGTAGGGATGCTGTGCGACCGCGTCGGTCTTGAGCACTTCGATCTCGGAGGCGCTGTAGAGAATCGCGCTGTGGGTTGGCGTGCGAATCGCCAGCCGGGTTTGCAGGTGCGTGGGTGGCGCGGCACCGCGGTACACCGCCCACTCGCCGTACAGCTGGTTGTGCGAATAGATCGTGAGACCGCCTTCGAAATGCGTCAGCATGGCCTTGCCACGCGGCTCCACATGGGTGATGGTGCGGCCGCTCAAGGCCCGGCCCATGCGTTGCAACAGCGGAAACCTGTCGGCGGCGAAGCGCACCGTGGAGGTGGCGTGCCCGGCGAGCACACGCCGCAGTTGGTCCGCGGCCAGGCGGATTTCCGGACCTTCGGGCATCAGTGATGCCCGCCATGGCCGGCCAATACCAGCCCAGCGATTGACAGCGACAGTACCGCACCGGTGGTAAGCGCGATGCGCAGGCGCATGAACCAGCGTGGCAGCGCATGACGGCGGGCGAAACGCCAGTCCATGATCAGACACAGGACGAAAAGCGCGGCCAACAGATATACGCCTTCGTATTGCGGCAACTGCAGCGCCACCCAGGCGATCAGCGCGGGACACACGCTCCAGCCGAACGCCGCCCATTGCTCGCCGTGGTCGGTCTGGGGTGAGCGCATTGCCAGCCCCCATTGCAGGGCACCGACAAAGGTGACGATCAGCGCACCGTATTGTGTGAGCCAGCCCAGGTAGTAGGAGAGATTGGGTTCGGGGAACAGCAATATGCCGCTGGCCAGGGCGAAAAATGGCAGCAACCCGGCCGCGCCGATGATCAGCGCCGGCAGCGGTATCGAACTGTCGGCGTGCAGTGCAGGATGGTTTTGCATAGAGGCGAAATCGGTGAGTGTTTGAGGAAATGATGCGGACGCGTACCGGCGGCAGACTGCGCCGCGAAGCACAAGTTTCAGGCGGGCCGATGTGCCATCCTGGCATTGCCCGCGGTGCGGCGCGGCAGGTATAGTGCGGGCCTGTCGCCGTACCCAAACACACCAGGAGAAGCCATGGCTGCCCGCCCCAAGAACAAGGTCATCATCACCTGCGCCGTCACCGGTGCGATCCACACGCCGACCATGTCGCCGCACCTGCCGATCACACCGAAGGAAATCGCCGATGC
>JAYTDE010000397.1:0-3744 GCA_043736195.1 Burkholderiales bacterium
GAAGGAGGTGGCGCCTGGCACCCTGATCGACGGCCGCGGTTACCCGACCACCGACCCCCATGTGATGTTCGAGGCTGACGCCGCGGGCAAACTCGGCGCCATTCTCGCCTTTGGCGAGCACAAGGGCTACGGCATGGCGCTGATGTGCGAAATTCTGGCCGGCGCCCTGACCGGCGGCGAGACCCTGCATGCGGCGGCGCCGACCATCGGCATCTACAACAACATGCTGTCGATCATCATCGATCCGGCGCGCCTGGGCGCGAGCACTTTCGGGCCGCAAATGGAAGCCTTCATCGAATGGGTGCGTGCCTCACCGGCCGCTCCCGGCTTCGACCGCGTGCGTATCGCCGGCGAGCCCGAACGCGAAATGCGCGCGCGCCGCGGCCAAGGCATACCGATCGATGTCAACACCTGGCGCGACATGCAGGTGGCTGCGGCCACCGTCGGCATGGCGGCTCCCGAGGTCGCGGCATTCGCGGCGCTGGCGCGGGCGGAATAAAATCGGGTGGCGAATCCGCGCATTGCCGGTCGCCGTATGTAGAGCTGTCAATTCACCCTCCGGACCCACATGAAAAATCTCATCGCTTTCCTTTTACTCGCCTTTTTTGGCTGTGTGCAGGCGCAGCCCGTGACCGCTGTACCGCCAGGCATGGCGGTGGCCACCTTCGCCGGCGGCTGTTTCTGGTGCATGGAACCGCCTTACGACAAGCTCGACGGCGTTGCCTCCACCACTTCCGGCTACATCGGTGGCAAGACCAAATTCCCGACCTATGAAAAGGTGTCTTCTGGCGCTACCGGCCATACCGAGGCGGTGCGAGTGGTCTATGACCCGAAGAAACTCACCTATCGGCAGTTGCTTGAAGTGTTCTGGAAAAACATCGACCCGGTGGCGCGCGACCGCCAGTTTTGCGACGGCGGCAGCATGTACCGCAGCGGCGTGTTCTGGCACGACGAAGAGCAGAAAAAACTGGCTGAAGAGTCCAAGGCCTTGCTCACCAAGGGCCAGGCCTTCGGCAGTGCCAAGCCGGCGGGTTTCAAGGGCGGGGTGGTCACCGAGATCACCAAGGCCGACGATTTCTGGGCCGCCGAGGATTATCACCAGGACTACTACAAGAAGAATCCGGTGCGCTACAGCTACTACCGTACCGGCTGCGGCCGCGACGCGCGCCTCAAGGAGCTTTGGGGCGAGGCGAAGTAGCGCGCCGCCGCGGGCTGGCGCGAAACGCCGCCCGCAGGGTGTCATGCGGGATAAGTGCCCGCCGGGTGCAGCCTCGTATCGTGGTGCGCTTACGCCTGTGCAAGCGCGCGGTCCGGCCACTGAAGGTCGTCGCCGATGCGCGCCTGCGCGTGTGCTGCGACAATCCTCCATGACAAGTCGGGAGGGAAGTCGAATGAGCACACAAGTGAATCTGAAAGACTGGATCGGCCATACCGAGACCGTAGCTGATACGGTGACGGCGACGCCGGTTGCCGCGCTTTCCGCAGCCCTGGACTGGCCGTCCGCGCGCCCCCCGGCGGGCACGCCGCTGCCGGCGCTGTGGCACTGGTTGTATTTCCTGCCGCTGGCGCAGCAGTCCGAAATCGGCGCGGACGGTCATCCACAGCGCGGCGGATTCCTGCCGCCGGTAGCACTGCCGCGCCGCATGTGGGCCGGCAGCGATTTCGAATTCCTTCAGCCGCTGCGGGTAGGCGACGCGCTGCAACGCACATCGACCATTGTGGACGTCAGCGAAAAATCGGGGCGCAGCGGGTCGCTGATATTCGTGCGGGTGCGTCACGAGATTGCGCGCAATGGCGAGGGGAATGTCGCACTCAGGGAGCATCACAACATCGTCTACCGCGATGCCGCGAAGCCGGACGATCCGCAGCCGGCACCGCTGGCAGCGCCCACCACATTCGCCTGGGAGCGCCGCATCAAGGCCGACGACGTGCTGTTGTTCCGCTACTCGGCGCTCACCTTCAACGGCCATCGCATCCATTACGACCGCAAGTACGTGACCGAGGTCGAGGGCTATCCGGGCCTGATCGTGCACGGCCCGCTGATCGCCACCCTGCTGATGGACCTGCTGCGCCGCCAGGCAGCGGACGCGCGGGTCGTGAAGTTTGAATTCAAGGCGGTGCGGCCGACCTTCGACATCCATCCGTTCAGCGTGCACGGCCAGCCATCCGCGGACGGCAAGAGCGTACGGCTATGGGGGCGCGACCATGAAGGCTGGCTGACCATGGACGCCACCGCGACCCTGGCCTGATCGAGCGCGCGCGAACATTCCCCTTCCAACCTGAACCCGATCCCGACCCCATGGCAGCTTCCATCATCGATTCGAAAATCTTCGGCGACATGTTCTCCGAAGCCAGCATGCGTCAAGTCTGGTCGGATGAAAACCGCACCGCGAAATATCTCGATGTCGAGCGCGCATTGGCCAAGGTGCAGGGTGCGCTTGGCATCATTCCGCAGGAAGCGGCCGACGAGATCGTCAAGCATTGCGATGTCGCGCGGATCGACTGGGTCAAGCTCAAGGCCAAGACCGAGCAGATCGGCTATCCGATCATCGCGGTGGTCAACCAGATCAACGCCGCCTGCCGCGACAAGCTGGGGGAATACTGTCACTGGGGCGCCACCACGCAAGACATCACCGACACTGCCACCGTGCTGCAGATACGCGAGGGACTGGCGCTGGTCGAGCGGGACCTCTCCGAAATTTCCGCCTCACTGGCGTCGCTGGCAAGCAAGTATCGCGACACGCCGATCATCGGCCGCAGCAATCTGCAGCAGGCCACGCCGATCACCTTCGGCTACAAGATGGCCAGCATCTTGGCCGGCATCGAACGCCATCGCGAGCGCCTGGCGCAATTGAAGCCGCGCGTGCTGGTCGGCGAGTTCGGCGGGGCGTCCGGCACCCTGTCATCGCTCGAGACAGGCGCGATGGAAACCCAGGCCGGGCTGATGAAGGAACTGGGTCTGGGCCAGCCACTGATTTCCTGGCACACCGTGCGCGACAACATCGCTGAAGTGGGCGCCTTCCTGGGCCTGGTCGGCGGCTCGCTCGGCAAGATCGCGATGGATGTGAAGTTGATGATGCAAACCGAGGTGGCCGAAGTGTTCGAGCCTTTCGCGCCGGGGCGCGGCTCGTCATCGACCATGCCGCAAAAGCGCAACCCGATTTCCTGCCTGTACATTCACGCCAACATCTCGGTGGTGCGGCAGCATGCGGCCGCCCTGATGGACGCCATGGTGGCCGATCATGAACGCTCGACCGGGCCGTGGGAGATCGAATGGGTGGTTCTGCCGGAGATATTCTGCCTGATGGCCGGAGCCCTGAAGCAGACCAGGTTTGTGCTGGCGGGGCTGGAGGTGGACGCGGCAAGAATGCGCGCCAACATCGACATGACCCGTGGCCTGGTGATGTCGGAGGCGGTGATGATGGGTCTCGGTCCGTATATCGGCCGCGAATACGCGCATGACCTGGTGTACGACCTGTGCCGCGCCGCGTTGCTGGACAACAGGCCCTTGATCGAACTGCTCGCGGAACATGCGGAAATAGGCAAACATGTGAGCCGCGCCAAGTTGGAGGAATTTTGCGACCCGGCCAACAATCTGGGGCAAGCGGGGCACATGGTGGACCGGGTGTTGGCCAGCCTCAAGTAATCGCGTGCCGCGATCGCAAGCGGGATGCGCCGGCGGCGGCGCGGAAATCAGGAAGCGTGCAGCATTGAAGGCTTGAGGTCTGTTCCAACAATATGAGG
>JAYTDE010000398.1:0-1574 GCA_043736195.1 Burkholderiales bacterium
TGGCCGGGTTTTCTTTCGGCTCGCTGGTGCAGTCGCGCGTTGCCTTGCGCATCAAGGCCGATCGCATGGTGTTCATCGGCACCGCGGTCACGCGCGGCAAGGTCGAAGCGATCGCGGCTGACAGTATCGTGATTCACGGCGAAAAAGACGATGTCGTGCCGCTCGAACTGGTGCTGCGCTGGGCCCTGCCGCAGGAATTGCCGGTAGTGGTGATCGCCGGCGCCGATCATTTTTTTCACCGCCGCCTGCACCTGATCCGCAACATCATTCGGCAAGCCTGGTAGCGGATGGGAAGCGCAAGCACAGACCGGTCCGTATGGAGCAAGAGTCGCCTTTGCGCCGCCTTGATTCGATTCAAGATTGCCGTTCGACTGTTCACAACCCAGGGACTTATTCAGCGTTTTCCAGGCCGCATCGACAAACCTCCGCAACTTGCGCACGGCGACCCTGGCCAAGCTTTTGCCGGACCTGCTCTGCTACAATAGAAGGCTTGATTTTTAAGGCATTTTTGTGTTTTTTGACATCCTTTCCCGTGCCAGCGCAGGCCTCATCCTGGCTGCTTGCGCAAGTCTTGCCTTAGCCCAGAATCCGCCCGCACCGGTGCTCAACGCCAAAGCCTGGTTGCTTTTGGACATGAGTTCAGGCCAAGTGCTGGCAAGCCAGAACCCGGCTGAGCGCATCGAGCCGGCTTCACTGACCAAGCTGATGACCGCCTATCTGGCGTTTTCCGCGCTCAAGGCCAAGACCATCACGCAAGAGCAGGTGGTGCCGGTCTCGGAAAAGGCATGGAAGGCGATCGGCTCTCGCATGTTCATCGAACCCCGGAAGCCGGTGACGGTGGCCGAACTGCTGCGCGGCATGATCGTGCAATCCGGTAACGACGCCTGCGTGGCCTTGGCCGAACTGATCGCAGGCTCCGAAGAGTCGTTCGCCGCGGCCATGAACCGCGAAGCGCAGCGCCTGGGGCTGAAGGCCACCAGCTTTCGCAATGCAACCGGCCTGCCCGACCCGCAGCACTTCACCACTGCCGAGGATCTGGCGGTACTTGCCACCGCGATCATTCGCGATTTTCCCGAGTTCTATGCCCTCTACTCACTCAAAGACTACAGCTACAACAACATCAAACAGTCGAATCGCAATCGTCTGTTGTGGATGGATCCGAACGTCGACGGCATGAAAACCGGCTTTACAGACGCTGCCGGTTATTGCCTGATTTCCTCGGCCAAACGCGGGCCGCGACGCCTGCTGTCGGTGGTGTTGGGGGCGCAAAGCGAGTCGGCGCGCGCGACCGAATCGCAAAAACTGCTCAATTTCGGATTCCTCAATTACGATGCGGTCAGGCTTTACGAAAAGGGCGCCAGCGTATCCTCGCTCGAAGTGTGGAAGGGCAGCGTGCGTGAACTCAAGGCCGGGTTCGACCGCGACCTGTTCGTGACGGTGCCGCGCGGTCAGGCTGATCGCGTCAAGGCGACACTCAGTTCGCAGAAGCCGCTGTTGGCGCCGGTGGCGCTGAATCAGAAGGTCGGCAGCATGAGGGTCACCATCGACGGTCGCGAGATCATCTCGGTGCCGGT
>JAYTDE010000399.1:0-4324 GCA_043736195.1 Burkholderiales bacterium
GCCGTGCAGGCCGGCCTGCACGGCGACGATCGATTCGCATTCGCGCCACACTTCTTCAAGAACGATCGTCTCGATCGAAAGCGAAACGCGGCCGGACTCAACCGCCGCCAGATCCAGAATCTCGTCGATCAATTGCAGCAAGTGCCAGCCGGCCTTGAGGATCTGCTCCAGATTGGCCTGCTGGTGCGCGCTTGGCGGCGGCGTGGCCGATTCCATGAGCTGCGCAAAGCCCAGGATCGCAGTGAGCGGCGTGCGCAATTCATGGCTCATGGAAGACAGGAACTCGGATTTCGCGAGATTGGCCTGGTCCGCCGCGTGCCTGGCCGCGTTGAGTCCCGATTCAAGCCGCTTGCGCTCGGTTTCATTCCTGAACAACACCGCGACCTTGCGGCTGTCGCGCCCGCCGATGCGAAAGGCATACAGATCGAACCAGCGCTCCTGCATATCGCGGGCCTGGGCCATGAAGCGGATCGGCTCGCCGGTCAGGGCAACCCGGCCGTAGGTCGCAAACCAGTGCGCCTCGATATTTGGCACCATTTCAGTGATTCGCTTGCCGACAACCGCGTCCATTCCAGTATGCCGTTCGAAACCCGGATTGACTTCCAGAAAGCGGTAGTCAACCGCACGGCCGGATGCGTTGAAGATCACGTCGATGACACAAAAGCCTTCGTCGATCAGGTTGAACAGATCGTGATAGCGCTCTTCACTGCTGCGCAGCGCATCTTCGGCCAGCTTGCGCGCAGTGACGTCGCTCAACACCGCGCGCAGTTCAAGCGCTCCGTCGGCATCGCTGGCGATACTCACCGCCAGTTGCACCCACACTTGCCTACCGTCCTTTTTCACCAGCCGCAGCTCGAAGGATTGCTGCTCGCCGCTCTCGACCAGCTTTTTTCTGTGCAGGTAGTAACTGTTTTGGTCATCCTTGTGGATGAAGGACGTCAGGGGCTGGCCGATCAGCGCGCCGCGGGCCACTCCCAGAAGGCTGGCCGCGCCCAGGTTGGCCTGCTTGATCAGGCTCTGCTCGCTCAATGCGCAATAGCCGACCGGCGCCAGGTCATACAAGTCGAAATAGCGCGCCCGCATGCGCTCTTGCTCCACCTCCGATTCACGCAATTCCTCGTTCTGCATTTCCAGTTCGATCTGATGCACCTGCAGTTCGTGCAGCAGCTGCCGCGCAGCTTCGGGCGCCAGGCCGGCGATACCCTCCGGCGTCAGCGCCGCCGGCGGCAGGCGCGCTTCGGCGCGTTGCCGCAGTGCCAGCGGGTCAGTCGGCGCCGCGGCCGCTGCGGCGGCCGCGGATTGCTCACTCGCGCTCATTTTCGCCCCCCGCCAATGGCTCGCTCGGTGGTCGCGATCGCATAGATCGCGCCGGCTTCATCGAGCAACGCGGTAGAGACGATGGCCACCTCCAGCACCGCACCCTGTTTGTCGATGCGCCGGCTGCGATAGGGCTCCAGCACTTCCGCGGTGCTCAATTGGCGCAGCGTGGTCAGGGCTTCGGCGCGCAGTTCCTGTGGAATCCGCTCGCGCACGTTCATGCGCAAGGCCTCGGCCTCGCTCCAGCCGTACATGCGCACGGCACCCAAGTTCCAGGCCAGCATGCGGCCGTCGAGGTCTTGCACGGTGATCGCATCATGCGAATCGCGCACCACCACCGCCAGGCGCGACAGCTCATTGGCCTTGTGCAAGGCCTGCTGAACCAGTACGGTCCGGGTGGTGTCGACAAAAGTGATGACCGCGCCCTCGATCACGTTTTCCAGTGTGCGGTAAGGCAGGATGCGCATCGTAAGCCACCTGCCGTCGGTGGTCTCAACTTCAACCTCCCTGGGCGCAAGCGTATCGAGCACCGCCTGCACGTCTTGCACCAGGCGGTCGTAGCCGATAAGGTTGGAGACGAAATGCCCCACCGGCCGGCCCACATCGCCCGCGATCAGGTTGATGATCCCGCTGGCGGCAGGGGTAAAGCGCAGGATGCGCAACTGATGGTCGACAAACACAGTGCCGATGCCGGTGCCGGCCAGCAGGTTGTTCATGTCATTGTTGGCACGCGAGAGGTCCGCCACCTTGGTCTGCAGTTCGGTATTGACCGTACCCAGTTCCTCGTTGACCGACTGCAGTTCCTCCTTCGAAGTCTCCAGCTCCTCGTTGGTGGATTGCAGTTCCTCGTTGACCGACTGCATCTCCTCGTTCGAGGATTTGAGTTCCTCGTTGGAACTCTCCAGCTCTTCCTGCGCACTGCGCAGGTATTCGTCCTTGGCGCGCAATTCCTGCCTGAGCGAAGCGATCTGCGAGCCGACGCCGGCAGCGCCATCGGCCGCGGCGCCGGCGGCGGCTGGCAAGGCGTCCGGCGCCACGGGTTCCGGGGCGGGTGCATCCTGCAGGATCGCCAGGTACAGATTCGGCTCAGCCGCGGCCGCATGGCGCGCCACCACCGGGCAGACGGTCAGGTTGACCCAGGTGAAGTGACCGTTGGTCTTGACGCGCAAACCCGGGCAATGCACCACCTCGCCGGTGCCCACCACCTTGTTCAGGGCGATGGACAGGTCGCGCCGCAGACCTTCACGCGCCATCTTCAGCATGTTGCTGATACCTGCTTCACCCGGAGCGGGCTCCAGGTACATGCCGGTGCGGCCATGCAGGTAAAGAATGTCGCCCTGGCTATCGACTAGCACGCTGGTCGGGGCAAGCTGCTGCAACAGCGCCTGTTCGGTCATCTCGCGCAGCGGCGGCCTGTGCGGGATTACCGCCTTGCGCGGCGCGCGTTCCGCCAACGCATCGGACGCCGCCGCCGGCGCGAGAAAGCGGCTCGACGCCGCGGCTTGCGTTTCCTTAAAAACCTCTTGACGCCGATACAGCTTGGATTTACGGTCCAGCACGGCGAACCGCTCGACGAATTCGCCGACCCCTTCTGACGTGCCGAGGAACAGGAAGCCACCCGGCTTGAGCGCATAGTGAAACAGCGGAATCAGACGCCGCTGCAGTTCCGTGCCCAGATAGATCAAAAGGTTGCGGCAACTGATCAGGTCGAGCCGGGAAAACGGCGGGTCCTTGATCACGTCATGCTCGGAAAACACCATCATGTCGCGAATGCTCTTGTGAATGCGGTAGGCGCTGCCGTCGGATTCGGCGGTGAAAAAGCGCGCCAGCCGCTCCGGCGATACATCCGCGGCGATGCTGGCCGGATACACGCCTGCGCGTGCGCTTGCCACCGCCCGGCTGTCGATATCGGTGGCGAAAAACTGCACCGTATAGTTCTGTTTGAGTGCCGCGATGCGCTCCTGCAACAGAACGGCGATGGAATAGGCCTCCTCGCCAGTGGAGCAGCCGGCCGACCAGACCCGGATCACCGCACCCGTCGGCTTGCCTTCAAATAGCTTGGGAATGACCTGCTCCTCAAGCAGCAGGAAAGCCTCGGGGTCACGGAAAAAATTCGTCACGCCGATCAAGAGATCACGAAACAGCGCCTCGACCTCGACCGGCGCCTGCTGCAGGTACTTGATGTAACTTTCCACCACATCGATCTGGTGCACCGCCATGCGCCGCTCGATGCGACGGTTGATGGTGCTGGGCTTGTATTGCGAGAAGTCGTGCCCGGTCTGGGCCCGCAGCAGCACGAAAATCTTCTTCAGCGCGCTCTCGGTCCTGGGTGACTCGGCTGTGATGGCCTGACGGACACGGCCAAACGCCTGCCTGGTATAGGCGATCAGCTGGGCCGGCATCGCCGCCGGCGCCAGCACGTAATCCACCAGGCCGGTGGCGCTGGCGCTCTTCGGCATGCCGTCGAACTCGGTGGACTCCGGAGTCTGCGCCATCACCATACCGCCCTCGCCCTTGATCGCCCGCACCCCTTGGGTGCCATCGCTGCCGGTGCCGGAGAGCACGATGCCGATGGCCCGTTCGCGCTGATCCTGCGCCAGCGAGCGGAAAAAGAAATCGATCGGCAGACGCTGGCCGCGCGGCGCGGCCGGTTCCAGCAATTGCAGGGCGCCATTCAGAAACGCCATGTCGCGGTTGGGCGGGATGATGTAGGCACAATTGATGTCCACCCGCATGCCGTCCTCGACTTCGAATACCTGCATGCGCGTATAGCGCCGGATCAGGTCGGAGAGCAGGCTTTTGTGGTCCGGCGCCAGGTGCTGCACCAGCACGAAGGCCATGCCGGGGTCGGCATCGGCCGGCATGCCGGAAAAAAACGCTTCGAACGCAGCCAGGCCACCGGCCGATGCGCCGATACCGACAATCGGGAAGCCGACAATCGGGAATCCGCCAAGCACGGCTGGATCGCCATCCTCCTGCGACGCCTCGCGCGGGTCCGCTGGCGGCG
>JAYTDE010000400.1:0-2443 GCA_043736195.1 Burkholderiales bacterium
TCACCACGGGTCAGCTTGCGGAGATCTCGCTGTCGAGGTCCGCACCGAGCTGTCCGAGGGCGCGGCGGCGGCGCGTCTGCTCGCGGCGGTGCCAGGCCAACACGGCTGATCGCAGGACGCGCCGCTGGTTGCCTACCTGCTGGTGCAGCGGGATGTCGCCGGCTTCGATGCGGGCCACGAGGTAGGGTCGCGACAGGCCGACCAGGTCGGCGGCTTCCTGCGTGCCGATGACCGGGTCGGTATCTGCAATTGGCCCGGATTTCGCGGTCGCTGCGGCGGGAGCGGGTGCGGGATTCTGGAACAGGCGCAGGAAGTCGCCCTTGATGACCTTGGCAAGGCGTGGAGTCAGGTGCACATGGCGGCGGACAACGTCTAAGAGGGGGGCGACTTCGACAGTGATTTTCAAGGCCTGCACCGGCTGGATACCGGAATGCCGGGAAGGTGATTGGGCCAGCGCGCTCGCCGCCAGGCTCTTTGGCGCCGCGCCGCTTGCCTTCGCGGCGGCCGATCGGCCAGTCACAGCGCGTGCTGCCATGGCCTGCGCGGGGTGGGCCCGTCGGGCTGAAGCCTTGGTGGTGGGTTTCTGCGCGGTTTTCATGGAGTCCAGTGTATCAAAGACTTGCGAAATACGCGAATTATGCGAAACACACGAAACTTGGTGTCTGGCCCCGACGGTCCATCGCGCGGGAGCAGGCGGCGGCTGCGCTGGCCGGGTTGTAGCCGCCGTTGCCGATCAGGGTGTCGCGATAGGGACGGCGCTCGCCCCTGACGCCGTCCCGCCAGCGCCGACTTCTGTGGCGACCAGCGAAGAGCCCGGTCATCGCGCCGTGGCCAGCTAGCTGTGGGCCATGCTGCTGGCGCGCATTTATGAAGCTCTGCCACTTAGTCGCCCGATCTGCCACAGTCAGATGCGCATCATCGCCTTCTTCAACGATGCCGGCACCTTGGGGAAAATTCCCAATCACATCGGCGAATCCACCCAGCCCCCGCGCATCGCGCCCGCTCGTGGGCCACCGCTGTGGGGGGCGGCGGCAGCGGCGGAACAGCCGGGCAACTATCCTCAGTGGGATTTGTCAGCCCATCCCGCATCGGAGATCGAGTTTGATCAGCGCATCGCCTGGTAGGTAGGGGGGATGCTCGCGCCTGATACCTGGAGAGCGGCCTCCGGAGGCCACTCTCCAGGTATCAAGCAGTGCTTGGGGTGCGATTCGGCGGGCCTTTCTGCACATCGCGACGCATGCCGGCCCGAAAGCGGCGATTGGCGGCTACACCCGGCGTCAGCCATAGTCCCCGAAATCCCGTTGGATTTCCTATCCCTCTACTCGATACGCTGGATACGCCAGGCCACACCATGAGTCACGTGTGCTTGCTGTCGCACACTGACCAGCCAGCACTCTTCTGCGGGGATACGCTGTTCAATGCCGGCGCCGGGAATTGCCACAATGGCGGTCATCCGGCAGAGCTCTACAAGACGTTTTCCGAGCAGCTCGCCAAGCTGCCCCCATCGACATTGATTTATCCGGGCCACGATTATGTGGAAAACAATCTGCGTTTCACGTTGAATCGCGAGCCCGATAACAAGAGTGCCCGCGAGATGCTCGACAAGCTCGCGGGTCAAGACCCCAATGGCGCCTATATTTCGACGCTCGACGTCGAGGGGCGGATCAACACGTTCTTTCGGCTGACCAGCTCCACGGTGATCGCGAAATTGCATGAAGCTTTTCCCGATTTTCCCGAGAAGCCTGACCAATGCACCGTGTTCTTGAGGCTCCGCGAACTGCGCAACACTTGGTGAG
The DNA here is from genome assembly GCA_043736195.1 of Burkholderiales bacterium. Classification (GTDB taxonomy): domain Bacteria; phylum Pseudomonadota; class Gammaproteobacteria; order Burkholderiales; family JAEUOS01; genus JAEUOS01. The sequence goes on from JAYTDE010000400.1 coordinate 1,797, forward strand.
CCCAGCATCGATCACGGTCTCGAATCGGCGCCGCCGGGGTGCCCGCCGGTCCAGTGCATGCGTTCGGTGAAGCGCTGACCCATCCGCAAACGCTTGCGCGCGGGATGGGCGTCGACCTTGTCCACCCGGAGGCCGGGCCCACCAAGGCGATCGGTTGCCCGATCCACTTCTCGCGCACGCCGATGCGCAGCGACCGCCCGGCGCCGCGGCTTGGCGAACACACGCGCGAGCTGTTGCGCGATTACGGCTATACCGATGCTGAGGTTGCCGGCTTCATCGCCGGCGGCGTGGTCGCGGCGGCCGCACCCGTCGCTTAGGTCGTGCAACGCGCCGCAGGACCGCCAGCGGACTTTGGCGACCGCAGTCTTCCGCATCAGCGAGAATAAAGGTCCGGCAGCACCATCACGATCTGCGGCCAGAAGGTGATCATGGCCGCCGTCACGACCATCATCAGAAAAAACGGCAGCGACATCCAGCCGATGGTGAACACATCCTTGCCGGTCATGTTCTGCAACACGAACAGGTTGAAACCGACTGGCGGCGAGAGTTCCGCCATCTCGATCACGATGATCAGGAAGATGCCGAACCAAAGCGGATCGAAGCCCGCGCCGGTCACCATCGGCAGCACCACCGGCAGCGTCAGCAGG
>JAYTDE010000401.1:0-5183 GCA_043736195.1 Burkholderiales bacterium
AGGCCTGATGAACGCTTGCGCCCGGTTGCCTTGAACAAGAAAGCGGATGCCCTGTCCGCCGCGTCTGGCGCGATCGCGCGACTCGATGCCGATCTGGTACGCCGTACGCTTGATGGCGACCGTACCGCCTTTGAACTGCTGGTGGTGCGTTATCAGCGCCGCTTGGCCGCCCTGATCTCGCGCTACCGGCTGGACGCCGCCACCATTGAAGACCTGACCCAGGAGGCTTTCATCAAGGCCTACCGCGGGCTGGCGCAGTTCCGCGGCGAGTCGACATTTTTCACCTGGTTGGCGCGCATCGCGCTCAACACCACCAAAACCTACCTGTCGAGTCGCCGCACGCAGCCCGATCTGGTGAGTCTGGACGACCACGACGGCGAATTCGACCCGCTGACTGCGATCAAATCGGAAGATTCCACCGAAGGCACGGTTGCATCGCGCCAGATCGCCGCGATCATCACCGCCACCATGGATGAGATGCCGCCCGACCTGCGCGAAGCGCTCTGCCTGCGCGAAATCGATGGCAAGAGCTATCAGGAAATCGCCGATGCTCTCGGCATTCCCTTGAATACGGTGCGTTCGCGCATTTTTCGCGCACGCGAGGTGATTGCCTTGAAACTTCGGCCGTTGATCGAAGTCAGCCGCAGCAACCGTTGGTGAGACCATGAGCCCAGAACAACTTTCACGCCTGATTGATGCCGACCTCGCAGCCGATAGCCTCGATGCGGCCCTCCAAACCTTGACTGCCAGCGCCCATGCGCGTGAGTCTGTGACCGTCTACCAGATCGTAGGCGATGCGCTGCGCGGGCGGGCGGTGGAAGATGATGGCTACAGCCGTCGTATTTTCACGGCCCTTTCCAAGACACGGATAGACCCGGCTTAAGCCTTTCGAAGCGGTGGCAGCGTGGCTTGCGCCGCCAGGACGAATCGCAATCCGCTACATTTTGCCCCAAAGCGTGATGCGCTGCGGGAACTTTATCGGCTGATAGCAGACTATCTATGAGTGAAATGGGGATAACGCAGCTTTCCGAATGGATAACATCATGAAAAAGCGTCTTCCGCGACTGGCGGATGATGTATTGCCAAAACTGCTGGTGCCGACGCGCAGGCTTGAAAACAGTGATCGCGCCGCTCTGCTGAGCTTTTATCGCCAGACTTCCCTTTCCGACCGCGCTGCGCATTTCGGACACCCGCTATCGGACGAAAAGCTGGCGGCCTACGTCAAGGGCCTCGACTTCATCAATCACGGCCATTTCGCGGCCCTCGGTGCGGCCTCGGTCATCATCGGTGTGGCGCATTGCACGGTATTCGATGGTCAGGGCGTGGTGTCGGCCCATGTGGCGCATGGCTATCGCTGGCGTGGCATCGGCGAGCGGCTCGGTGTGCTGATAGTGCGGTTCGCCCGCACCCGTGAGCTTTCCTGGCTGCGCGCCTATTTCCGCAAGGAAGACGCCATCGCTGCCAACCTGGCACGCCGCTGGGGCATGCAGCTCAACGTCGGCCTCGACCGCTTCTATGCCGAACTGCGGCTCATCGCACCCGCGCGTGGCGACACCACGGCCTCGCGGCGCCCCCTGGGCGGCATACAATTGCTTGATGTCCACCAGTCCGAACCGGCCGCGCTTGCCGGCGCTGCACGATCTGACGGCGTTCGAGGCGGCGGCGCGACTGGCAAGCTTCCTGAAGGCATCGGAAGAGCTGCATGTCACCCAATCGGCCGTCAGCCATCGCATCAAGTCGCTTGAGGAATTTCTAGGCGTTCCGCTGTTCATCCGCATCAACCGCTATATCGCGCTTACCAGCTTCGGCGAGCGTTATCTCGCTGACGTGCGCGGTGCGTTGACACAGTTGGCCACCGCCACCGCCGGCTTGAAAGGCGACAGCCGCGCGCGACTGCGCATTTCAGCGGCGCCGGCATTGGGCGCCAAGTGGCTGGTGGCGCGCCTGGCAGGTTTTCAGCGTGTCCATCCCGAAATCGAGCTGGCGGTTTCGTCATCCTACGATCTGGAACTGATCCGCCGGGGCGAGGCTGATATCGGCATTCGCTATGGCGCGGAGCATGCGGGCGGCCTGACCTGCATCAAACTGCTGGAAGAAACCCTGTTTCCGATCGCCAGTCCGGCCTATCTCGCCGCTATCGGTGGTTTGGAGCGACCTGCCGACTTGGCGCGGGCAGTTCTTTTGCGTCATCCACTATTGCACTGGCAGCCTTGGTTCAAGGCGGCTGGCCTTGCCTGGGACGAACCTGGCGCCGGCTCCCTGTTTGAAGACGCGATGCTGATGTACGAAGCGGCCGCCGCCGGCCAGGGCGTGGCCCTGACCCTCAAGACACTGTTCGAAGGCTATGCGGCACAGGGGCAGCTGGTCAAGCCTTTCAGCATTGAAGTATGGGATAGCGCCTATTACATCGTGTTGTCGCCCGAGGCCATGCAGAAACCTGCCGTCACGACTTTCACCGACTGGTTGCAGCGGCAAGCCGCGGCCTGATCCGCGATTGCTGCCTCGCGTTGCCACGCCGCGCCTAACGTCGCAGGCTGAAGTCGCGCAAGGCCGGCACGCGCCAAAACGGAATGGCGGCTACAACCAGGCAGCATGCTGAAAACACGAAACCCGGCCGGTAGCTGTCGGTCAAGTCGTGCAGCACGCCGCCGAGGAGCGCACCCAGGCCGGCACCAACGGCATTGCTCGCATAGATCACGCCGTAGATCGTGGCCACATGGTTGCCGGCAAACAGGCGGGTAGTCATGGAAGAAATGATCGGCCCGCGCGCCCCCTGGCAAAGACCGAAGGCGATCACGTATAGCAGCAGCCATTGCGTACCCGGTTGCCAGGAAATGATGAAAAGCGCGGTGATGCCGGTGATGCTGCCCGCGTAAGTGACGGTGACGGTGCGCCGCGGGCCATAGCGGTCTGCGATCACACCGGTGGTCACAATGCCGAACACTGACAGCATGGCAGCACTGCCGAACACGGTGGCTGCGAGAATCGGCGAAAAGCCCTGCTCGACCAGATACACCACGGTCTGCACCGTGACCGAAAACATGCCCACCGAGGTAAAGAAGAAAATCCACGCAAGACTCCAGAAATTGCGCGTGCGCAAGGCGCGACCGAGGGTCCAGTCGGTTTCGCCAGCGGTGCCGCGCCGGCGCGCGCCGCCGTACTCGGGGTGCCCGGCGACGTAGGTTTTCCACGGCAGTAGCAGTACCAGGGGCAGCGCCGCCAGCAGCACCAGGCCGAAGATCTGATACGTCTCGCGCCAGCCATAGCGCTGCAGCAGGAACTGCGCGGTCGGCACCAGCAGCAGGGCGCCCAAGCCCAGGCCCGCGAAAGCCACCGATATCGCGGTCGACAGTCGCTCGCGAAACCAGCGTGCCAAGAGGCTTGACGAAGGCACCATGCCCATGGCCGCCACCGCGAAGCCGGTCAGGGCGCCAATGGTCACATAAAAATGCCAGATGCTCTGGATCCGCGCCGCCAGCAGATAGGCCAGCGCCAGTCCGGCCACGCCGAGCCCGTAGACCAGGCGCGGGCCCAGACGATCGAACAGCATGCCGATCAGAGGGGCGGTCAGGCCGTTGACCAGCAGGTATACCGCATAGACGCCGGTCATTTGCGATCGCGACCAGCCGAGGTCGCGCTCCAGCGGCAGCAGGAACACCACGTAAGTGTCCGCCGTGCCGCGCCCCACCAGGTTGAGCAGCAGGCACAGTCCCAAGACGGTCAGCGCGGTGCGCGTATGACTGGACGCGGCGGATTTTTCGGTAGGCAAGAGGCTGGGGCTGGCGGGAACACGCGAGGCTCGAGGCGCAACAAGCCGCCGGCCGCAGTTTAACCTGCCGCAAGTCCTGAGGAAGCCTGGTCGGCTTCAGTCACGCTTGGGCACGCGTGCCGACTTGAGCCTCTGGCACGGCATCACCGAGCGTGAATCGAAACACCGTGCCGTGGCCGGGCGCGCTTTCGGCCCAGATGCGCCCAGCATGACGCTGCGCGATCAGTTGCGCCAGCGCCAGGCCAATTCCCGCGCCCTTGAAATCGCTATCCGCATGCAGGCGCTCGAACGGCTTGAAAAGACGATCCGCATAAACCATGTCGAATCCCACGCCGTTGTCACGGACGAAGTAGACCGCGACGCCCCCCTCACTGACAGCACCTACGTCGACCCGCGGCGCGGACTCACGCGCGGAGTACTTGAGAGCGTTGCCGATCAGGTTGGCGAAAATCTGGCGCAGCAGCGGCGCATCGCCGGAGGCGGCCGGCAAGGGGCCGATTTCGATCCACGTGCGCGGGTATTCCGCCGCCAGTTCGCGCGCGACTTCGTTGGCTACAGAGGACATGTCGACCGGACCATGCTTGAGCTTCTGTCGCGAGGTACGCGCCAGCGAAAGCAGCGCATCGGTCAGGTTACCCATGCGGCGCGCGCTGGCGTCGATGGTCGCGAGATGCGCGCGCCCCACCTCCGACAGACGCTCCCCTTCGTCCTCGCGCAGAATGCTGGAAAAGCCGGAGATCGCGCGCAAGGGTGCGCGCAGGTCGTGCGAAACAGAATATGAGAAAGCCTCAAGCTCGCGATACGCGGCTTCAAGCGCCGCGGTGCGTTCACCGACCCGGCGTTCAAGATCGGCATTCAGGTTGCGCAGCGCGTTTTCGGCCAGCCGATGTTCGGTGACATCCTTGGCGACACCACGATAACCGCAAAACTCGCCGCCAGGGCCGAACACCGGCTCACCGGAGACCTGCACATAACGTTCGCCGCCGTCGGGCATCGGGCGCGCCAGCTCGAAATCGCGAAACACCCGATGGGCGTCGAGATCAGCGCGGTGTCGGCGCCAGCCCGCCGCGTCCGGCTGGGTGTGCGGCACCTCCCAGCGAGTCATGCCTAACTCCGTTACCGGCGGCGGCCGGATAGCCGCGACGCCGCTGTAGTTCTGAACCATGAAGCGGTGGCTCGCATCAGTCTCCCAGAAGACGTCGTTCGACAGGCTGACCAGGCTGCGAAAGCGTCCGTCGCTGGCACCGAGCGCGGCCTCGGCCGCCTTCTGCTCGGTGATATCGATATTGGTGCCGATCATCCGCAGCGCCCGGCCGTCCGCAGCGCGCAGCGCCACGCGCCCGCGCGAGAGTATCCAGCGCCAGTCACCGGAGCCGGTACGCACCCTATGTTCCACGGCGTACTCGCGGCGCAG
>JAYTDE010000402.1:0-2227 GCA_043736195.1 Burkholderiales bacterium
CCGCGCTTGCCGTCCAGCAATTCACCCAGAATCGGGCTGTACCAGAAATAGTCGCGCGAAGCCGCCGCCAGGCGCTGCGCGTCCGTGCTCATCTCGACCCCTTCAAGCGCGGCGATCAGCGCCGCCCAGTCTGTTTCACGCGTTGACATCAACCAACTCTCCTTGACGGATCAGGGTACGCCCGGCCGGCGCCCGGCCGTCCGGGCTCAACAAACCGGCCATGTCGCGCGCGGCGAACAGCAACCAGTCGGCGGGCGCCCCCACGGCGTACGGATCGCCCCGCGCCAGCCCCATGGCAGCCGCGGGCGCGGTGCTCACCGCATCCAGCCAGCCTTGCGGCGCTTTCAGGTGCGCCAGCAATACCGCTTTCTCGAAGGTATCGAGCAGGTCGTAGCCGCCGTAAGGGTAAAAGGTATCGGCCACATTGTCGGTGGCGAAGCAGACCCGCACACCGGCGGCGCGCGCCTCGTTGACCAGGGTGATGCCCCGCTCGATCGGCGTGCCGCTCCAGCTTCCTTGCAAATACGCGTTGGTGGTTGGCAGGGCAACCAGCGTGATGCCAGCCGCGGCGCATGCGTCGAGCGTGCGCAGCGCCTGATCGCGCGGCTGCACCGACAGCGAGCAGGCGTGCCCGCATACCACCCGCCCGCTCATACCGTAGGCGAGCGTCAACGCGGCAATCGCATCCAGGCCGCAGGCGTCGGCATCCAGACCTTCATCGACGTGAAAGTCGAGCGCGATGCCGGCTTCGGCGGCCGCGCGAAACACCTGTTCCAGGCCGGATTGCATCTCCGGCTGACGGTAGACAAAGGCCCCCATGATCGCGCCGGCGGCGGCCAGGCGGCGCGCGATGCCGGCGGCAACACCGTCGCGTGCCAGCATGTCGATCGGCGCCAGCGCCACCGCCTGCAATTCAACCCGGCCGGCCCACTGCCGTCGCGCATCCTCGAATACCGCCAGAGACAGGGGCTCGGCCACGTCGAACCAGTCGAGATGGGTGCGCAAGGCGCAGGTGCCGTGACGCCAGGCCTCACTCAGGGCGCGCCGCATGCGCGCGGCCACCTGCAGGGCGGTCCAACCGGCACGGTGCAGCGCCATGCGCTCGATGGCGGCGAACAGGTCGCCATCGACCGCACCGGTTTCGCCAATCACATAGCTTTTGTCGATATGGGTATGGATGTCGGCGAAGCATGGCAGCAAGAGGCCGCCGCGCGCGTCAAGCAGCACGCAGTCCGTGGGCCATGCAAGCGAACCGGCAGGGCCGATCTTTGCAACCTGACCTTGGCTGACAAATACGTCGGTAAGGCTGCTATCGGCCGCGCCAATCTTGCGCGCGTTGCGGATCGCCAGCATCAGCGATCGCCCTTCATTTCGGATTCATGCCACTTGCCGAGCGCCAGGCGGGCGACCCAGTTGAACAGGAAATAAATCGCGATGCCGGTAAGCGACACCAGCACCAGCGCGGCGAACATCTTCGGGATCTCGGTACGGAAACTCGATTCGAGAATGCGTGAAGCCAGCCCGGTTTCCTTGCCGGCCGAGCCGGCGGCGAATTCCGCCACCACCGCGCCGATCAGGCTCAGGCCGCCGGCGACCTTGAGGCCGGCGATGAAATACGGCAGGGCACTCGGAATCAGCAGGCGGCGCAGGCGCTGCCACGGACTGGCGCGATACAGGGTGAACAGGTCGCGCAGGTTGTGATCGGCTGAACGCAGGCCGATGACGGTGTTGGAGAGAATCGGGAAAAACGCCACGATCCAGGCGCAGATCAGTAGCGCGGCGGTGGTGCTGTCGATGTAGATCAGGATCAATGGCGCGATCGCCACGATCGGCGTCACCTGCAGGATGATGGCGAACGGAAACAGCGATACCTCGACCCATTTCGACAGCGCGAACATGATCGCCAGCAGCACGCCGCCGGCGACGGCCAAAAACAGCGCGCCGAAGGTGATCTTCATGGTGAAGACCCATGAGGTCATGAGCGATCCCAAGTTGTCCCACAGGGTTTGCAGCACCAAGAGCGGCCCGGGCAATATGTAGTGCGGAATGGCGTTGATGCGCACCACCGCCTCCCAGCCAATGAGTGCGGCGGCGAAAATCACCAGCGGCACGCCGATGCGCACCGCGCGCGAATCGGCGACCGCTCGTGGGCGATTCGAGTTTTCGCTCATGTTGAACCCTGGCCCGCGCCGTGCAGCGCGTTGGACACCTCGATGCACCACTGGCT
>JAYTDE010000403.1:0-2413 GCA_043736195.1 Burkholderiales bacterium
GCGGTCGACGGCGTCGACGCGACCGCGTTGGGCGAGCAACTTGCCGCCCTGCCCGAGGCGTTGCGCTGCGAGCCGGTGGCGGCGAGTGCGGGGTCCGGCATGCGCGTCTATCCGCGTGACCGCGGTGCCGCAGACCTGACCCGTGCGGTGATCGAACTGGCCGAGCGCGAAGCCTGGCGCGTACTGCAGCTGCGCACCGAAGAAGGTCATCTCGATGAAGTGTTCCGCAAACTCACCCTGCCCGATACGGTAAAAAAATGAGCAATCGTGCCCTCGCATCCGTGCTGGCCATCACCAAGCGCGAAACCGTTTCCTATTTCAGCTCACCGGTGGCTTATGTTTTCCTGGTGATCTTTTTGTTGCTGACCGGCTTTTTCACCTTTACCGTCGGTAATTTCTTCGAGCGCGGTGAGGCCAGTCTGGCGGCGTTTTTTGCCTGGCATCCCTGGCTTTATCTGGTGCTGGTGCCGGCGATCGGCATGCGCCTGTGGTCCGAAGAGCGACGCTCCGGCACCATCGAGTTCCTGCTGACCATGCCGATCAATCCGTGGGAGGCGATCGTGGGCAAGTTTCTTTCGTCCTGGCTGTTCCTGGGCATCGGCCTGGTGCTGACCTTTCCGGTGGTGCTGACCGTCAACTGGCTGGGCGACCCGGACAACGGCCAGATCGTCGCCGGCTATCTCGGGAGTTTCTTTTTGGCCGGCGCCTATCTCGCGATTGCCGGCATGACCTCCGCGCTGACCCGCAATCAGGTGGTGGCGTTCATTCTCGCGGTGGTGCTGTGCCTGTTCCTGATACTGGCCGGCTTCAATCCGGTGACCGATCTTCTGACCCGCTGGGCCAGCCCGGCGGTGATCGAGACCGTGGCGGCGTTCTCGGTGATGACCCATTTCGATGGTTTCCAGAAAGGCGTGATCGATTCGCGCGACCTGCTGTTCTTTCTGTCAGTGACCGGGTTTGCCCTGTTTGCCACTGCCCTCATCATCCGCAATCGTCGTGCATAGCTTGCCGCGCCCATGAAAAACTCATCTTCCACTGTGCTGTATTCCGTAGTCGGGCTGTTTGCGCTGGCTTTGCTGTTGATCGCCTTCAACTTTCTGGCCTCGCGCGCCGCGGTGCGTGTCGATCTCACCGAAGGCAAGCTGTATACCCTGTCGGACGGCACGCGCAAAATCCTCGCCAAGCTCGATGCGCCGGTCAAGGTGCGCCTGTATATATCGCAAGGCGACAACGCCATGCCGGTGCAGCTGAAAAGCTTCGCGCAGCGCGTCGATGATCTGCTGCGCGAGTTCAAGGCTGTCGCCGGTGCCAATCTGGTAATCGAGAAATACAACCCCAAGCCGGATTCGGATGAAGAAGAGGCCGCGCAACTTGACGGCATCGAAGCGCAGACCTTGGGGTCGGGCGAGCAGTTCTATCTGGGCCTGACCGCTTCGCGCCTGGATCGCAAGGAATCGATCGGCGGCATCAATCCGCAGCGCGAGCGCCTGCTTGAATACGACCTGATCCGCGCCATCGCGCGGGTTGCCAGCAGCAGCCGTCCGGTGGTCGGGGTGATGAGTGCGCTGCCGGTGATGGGCGCGCCGTTCAACATGATGTCGCGGCAACCGAGCGAGCCCTGGGTTTTGGCCGGCGAACTCAAGCGCGATTTCGATGTCAAGACCGTTCCTTTCAACGCCGAGACCATCGACCCGGCGATCAAGACCCTGCTCCTGATCCACCCGCGCGACATTTCCGAGCGTACCGAATACGCGCTCGACCAGTTCGTGTTGCGCGGCGGCAAGCTGATCGCCTTTGTCGACCCGCACATGCACTTCGACCAGCAGCCCAATCCAATGATGCCGATGGCCGCCGGCCAACCCGGCCAATCGTCGTTGCCGCGCCTGTTCAAGGCCTGGGGCGTGGGCATGGAAGGCGGCAAGGTGCTGGCCGACGTGGGTTATGCCTCCGGCGCCGGGCAGCGCCTCACGCCCACCATTCTCACCTTGAATCGCACCGCGCTCAATCGCGACGACCTGGCGACCAGCCAGATCGAAACCCTGCTGCTGGCGTTTTCCGGTGCGTTCGACATCAAGCCGGTGGCCGGTCTCACCGTCTCCGAGCTGATGAAGTCCACGCCCAACAACATGTTCGTCGACAGCATCGTCGCCACCCTGTCGGGCGATACCGCGATGAAGGGCTTCGTGCCGTCCAACAAGAGCCTGCCGCTGGCGGTGCGCATCGGCGGCAAGTTCAAGACCGCGTTTCCCGAAGGCGCACCCGCGGCGCCGCCGTCCAAGGATGAAAAGCCAGCCGCGCCGGCGGCGGCGCAATTGAAGGAGGCCGCGGCGGAAAACTCGGTGGTGCTGGTGGCCGATGCCGACATGCTGGCCGATGGCGCGGCCGTCGAGATCCAGACCATTTTCGGGCAGCG
>JAYTDE010000404.1:0-1857 GCA_043736195.1 Burkholderiales bacterium
CAACCGGGGCGCGCGGATGTGTGAAAGCGGCCGCGCAGTTCCTGCAGCAGCCAGCAGAACGCGCGTTCACTGTCGGTGCTGCCGACCGGTTCGTAATCGCCACCCAGGCGCGGATGGAAATCCTTGAGATCGCCGTTGTGACAGAAGGTCCAGTGCTGCCCTTTCCATTCGCGCACGAAGGGATGGCAGTTCGACAAATGCACCGGCCCCTGGGTGGCCTTGCGGATATGCGCGAGAACGATACGCGAGCGGATCGGGTTCTTGCGCAGGAATTCCGCCAATGGCGAATCGCTGGCACGCCGCTCGTCGATGAACACCCGGCAACCGCTGGCATCGTGAAACGCGATGCCCCAGCCGTCGACGTGTTCGCCGGTTCGACCGCCGCGCGCCGAGAAGCCGGTGAACGAGAAAGTGACTGCGGTAGGCGCGCTGGAAGACAGCGCGAACAATTGGCACATGCTGACACTGTGCATGAAACCCGGGTGCCGCGGTGCTCCGAAAAGGCCGCGAATCGCGTCCCACCGCGCAGGAAGGGTCGACGCCAGAGTGGCCGGGCCCGCGCCATGCCGCTGGCGGCCAAGGCGCGCTGTCAACCCGCCGGTGTCGCGCCCTTGCCGCCGAAGCGTTGCCTGAGATCCGCCTTGAGCACCTTCCCCAGTGCGCTCTTGGGCAAGCTGTCGACAAAGGCGAAGCGGCGCGGAATCTTGAAGCCACCGATAGAGCCGCGGCAATGTACGATCAGCTCGTCGGAATCGAGCGTCACGCCAGGCTTGGCAATGACCACGGCGAACACCGCCTCGCCGTAGGTTTCGTCCGCCACGCCGATCACCGCCGCCTCGGCAACACCGGGATGCGTGAACAGGGCCGCTTCAACCTCCGAGGAATAGACGTTTTCGCCGCCGGTCACGATCATGTCCTTCTTGCGGTCGAGCAGGTACAGAAACCCCTCGTCGTCTTCACGGCCGATGTCACCGGTATGGAACCAGCCGTCACGAAAGGTCTCGCGGTTGGCTTGCGGCAGACCGTAGTAGCCCGGCGTGATGTTCGGGCCGCGCACGATCACCTCGCCAGAGGCGCCGGTCGGCACCTCGCGGCCGGCATCGTCGACGATGCGCAGATCGACGCCCGGCAGCGTCTTCCCGGCACACGCCAGGCGCGCCGTGTTGCCGCTGGCGAGCGCCTCCAGATGATGGCGATGTTCGAGGAACGAGAGAATCGGCGCGGTTTCGGTCAGCCCGTAGCCCTGCGTGACCTTGGCCGCCGGCAGGGCTTCCAGGGCGCGCCGGATCCAGTTCTCGGCCATGGGTGAGCTGCCGTACACCTGGATACGCAAGGACGACAGATCGAAGCTGGCGAAATCCGCGTGCTGCAGCACCATGATCAGCATGGTCGGGGCCAGCATGGTGAAGGTGATCCGATGCTTTTCGATCGCCGCCAGGAACGCGGCCGGGTTGAACTCCGGCAGATAGACGTGCGCGCCACCGGTCAGGGTCAAGGCAGACCCGAGCAAGTCAGCCGAATGGAACATCGGCGCGACGTGCAGGTAAATGTCGTCATGCCGGATGCCCAATGTGAGGCCAACCTGCAATCCGTTGGCAGCGATGTTGCGGTGGGTGAGGCGCACCCCCTTGGCGCGCCCGGTGGTGCCACCGGTGTAGAGCAGGATCGCGTCCTCATCTTCGCCGGCATCGCGCGGCGGAAGTGCGTCGGCGGACGCGATCAGGCCATCATGCGAGCGTCGGCCGGCGCCATCGGCCCCCAGCACCATGGCCTGGTCACGCCAGGGAGCAAGCTCCTCCTTGTCCAGCAGTGCCAGCAGCGCCGGGTCGACGGCGAGCAACGCGCATTCGGCATCCT
>JAYTDE010000405.1:0-1878 GCA_043736195.1 Burkholderiales bacterium
CTGTTGCCAGCAACGCGCGCGGCACCATGACCGGCATCGACAGCAGTATCTGCGCCATGCCCTTGCCCAGCGGATCGTTGCGCATCGAGGCCATGCCGCCGCCGCCCAGTGCTTCCTCGCAGACGAAGTTGAGCGCATGAATGCCGGGCAGTTCATGGCGCGTGACGCGGCCCTTGACTGCAAACGCCATGAAGGCGGCCACCCGCTCGGCTGTCAGCCAGGCGCGCAAGAAGTCCCAGGCGGCGTTGCTGCGCGCGACGATGCCGATATTCGAGATATCGCCCTTGTCACCACTGCGCCCGTGGGCGATGGCCACCAGCGCAACCTCGGTTTCGCCCGCCGGTGCGGGCGGGAGGGCGGCTGTATCGAGCGGCGCGGCAGGCGTTGCCGGCGCGCCGGCTGGCACCGGCACCTCCGTGCGGACGCCATCGACCACGGTGGCCGCGGTCAAGCGGGTCTTGTCAATCAGGAAGGAAAACTGCTTGATCGAGGGCGCCACGTCGGGCCGGCCGCCGCTGCCGGTGGTGCCGGGGGCGAACGAGGTGCCGGGTGCCGCCATCTCCTTGGCAAACAACTCCAGGGCCGGCTTTTGCGGGTGGCGAACGGTCAGGCGCAGCATGACTTCGCGCGCCGCCTGCGCCTGCGAATGCGGCCCGTATGCCGATTCCGCACCAAGTACCTCGATGTTGGTGCCGCTGTAGTCCGGCAGGCCCAGGGTCTTGAACATGGCGCGGGTACGCGCCAGCAAGGCCTGGCCGCTGCGGCGCGCCTTGGCGGCTGCGTCAATGCCGATGATGGTGAGTAGCGCGCTGCACTTGAAGCCGTCCGCATAGGTCGACGAAACCTTGTAGCACGATGTTGGCGCGCGCCCGCGCGCTCCCGTTACCTCCACCTGGTCCGGTCCGACCTGCCTGAGCGCGACCTGGCGGAAGTCACAGATCACGTCAGGCAAGACGTAGTTCGCCGGATCGTGTATTTCATAGAGGATCTGCTCGGCGATCACCGCTGTTGTCACCAGGCCGCCGGTGCCCGCGGGTTTGGTGGTGATGAAGCGACCGTCCGCAAAGCACTCGGTGACCGGGTAGCCGATGTTTTCCCAGTCGGGCACTGTTTCCCAATCGGTGTAAAGGCCACCGGTGGCCTGTGCGCCACATTCGAGTATGTGGCCGGCCAGGCTGCCCTGGGCCAGGCAGTCCAGATCGTCAGGGCCCCAGTTGAAGGCGTGCATCAGTGCGCCCAAGGTCACTGCGCTGTCGACGCAGCGCCCGGTGACCACGATTTGCGCGCCGGCGTCCAGCGCCGCCTTGATCGGCAGAGCGCCGAAGTAGGCGTTGGCCGAGACGATTTTTTCCGGCATCGGTTGACCGCTCTGCAATTCGGTCACGCCCGCGGCACGCAGGGCCGGAATTTGCGGCATCACATCGTCACCCTCGACGATCGCCACCTTGACGGCAACGCCAAGTTCCCGAGCCAATTGCTCGATCATGCGGCCGCAGGCCTGCGGGTTGACGCCCCCGGCGTTGGAGATCACGCGGATACCCTTTTCGACCACTTCACGCAGCACCGATCTGAGTGCCACGGTGACGAAGTCGAGCGCGAATCCGGCGTCCGGGTTTTTCATTTTTTGCGCCGCCATGATCGACATGGTGAGTTCGGCCAGATAGTCGAATACGAGGTAGTCGACCGCACCAAGGCGCACCAGTTGCGGTGCCCCGATGCTCGAATCACCCCAGAAGCCCGAGGCGCCACCGATGCGTACGCTGCTTTTCATGCTGTCTTGCCTCCGTTGGCTGGAGCACGATTCTGCCACGCCGGGCGCCGCATTGATAACGCTACCGCTAGAATCGTGCGGCACCGGAGTCGGTGGGCACACGGAGA
>JAYTDE010000406.1:0-1504 GCA_043736195.1 Burkholderiales bacterium
TAACGCCGAGTACGGCGAATACGTGAGCGGCCCAAGGATCATTACCGACGAAACCAAGCGTGTGATGCGTGAGGTATTGAAAGACATTCAGACGGGTGAGTATGCGAAGAGCTTTATCCTCGAAAACAAAGCGGGTGCACCTACGCTCACGGCGAAGCGACGTCTGCTGGCAGAACATCCGATTGAGGAAGTAGGGGAGAAGTTGAGGTCAATGATGCCGTGGATCAAGAAGAACAAATTGGTGGATCAGTCAAAGAATTGATTGATCGCAGAAGGTAAGAAAGGCCGGGTGACCGGCCTTTCTTATTTGAAGACGTGGCGCGCGGCTGGTCATCGTTATCGCAGACGTTCAACTGGTGACGAGTTGTCACCAGTTGACCCAGCTTGTAGTTAGCGGCCACTTACTCCCTCTCCCTTGGGAGAGGGTTGGGGTGAGGGAGAATCACCTGATTGCATGGCAAAAACAAATATTCTGAATACCGTAAAACAAGCACTGGCGCGCCTTTCCAAGCATAAATGCCCGCCAAGCCGCACCAGTATTAGAGTTTCAGCTTTACGTCAACGCCTTCCGCAACTGCGCCCCAACCGGCATTCCCGCCGTTGCAGCATCGGTAGCCATCAGAAACACGCATCGCCCGCTACTTGCCGCTGCCCAGACTTTGCCAATATCGTTTTTCTCTTTCGAGTCGTCATTCGAAAGGAGATGACCACCCTTGTACTCCACAACAAATATCCGCCCATCCTTTAGCTGCGCGACAAAATCCGGATAGAACCGATCCGTCGAAGTCGGCAACCAGAACGAAGACTCGGCCTGCCGCTCAAGATTTCGTACCCAATGCCGCACTTCACTCATCCCATCAAGTTCAATCGCGCAGGCGGTCTCTTCGCTGCGAATATCCGGATCAAGTTCGCCCGGCAGCGGGTAAAAGTGATTGGAGAAAACGTAACGTCCTTCGAACAGCCACCGCGCCGGATAGCGGTTTGGATCGAAGCTGAATTCATAGTGATTCGATAGACAAATCCTCAAAGGCCCATCGAGCAACGACGCCTGAAACGCGCCCAGGCGTCCGCCTTGAATCAGCTCACGAATGCGTTTCGCAATCGCGTCGGCCAGTAGGTTTAGGTGCCTTGCCATTTCGGTCAGCGTCATGCCGCCAGCCAGCAAGCCGTCAATAGCGCAACCAAGCCAGGCGATCATGTCCGCCTGCAAAAATCCACTTTGCCGCACGCGCCGATCAAGCTCGCGAATCACATCCTCGCGGCGCACGCCTTCGCTCGCAAGATTCAGATTCAGCGAATACGTCGCCCGATCCTGCTCAATCCGCAAATGCCCGCGTTCAACATCGATCAGGTACGGCTTTTCGTCCACCGCAATCGAAAATCCCGGCAAGTCCGTTGGCGCATGAGCAAGATTGAATTCGCTAAGTTCGCCCAGCAACTCCGGCTCATACAGCAGCAGCTCGCCCTGCAAGGGCACGCATAGTTGCGGGATCGCGGCAAACGC
>JAYTDE010000407.1:0-4864 GCA_043736195.1 Burkholderiales bacterium
GGGCAGGAACAGGGCCGCCTGCATGCCGAACATTTCGGCACCGCGCGCCTCCAGGCGATTGACGGTGGGGTCGTCGCCGAAGACGTCGTCGCCGAGTTCTGCTGCGGCCATGGCATGGCGCATCGCGGCGCCGGGGCGGGTGACGGTGTCGCTGCGCAGGTCGATCGGGTTCATGGGCAGGTGATGAAGCAGCGTTGAGTATGGCGATGTCGGTTCAGGTCAATTCGAGGCTTGCACTGACTTCGTCCCAAGGCGCCACGATCCGCGCGCCTTCCTTGCGCAGCAAGCCGGCGATCAACAGCGCTTGCACGTCCGAATGTACGTTCTTGTAGTCGCGCCCCAGCCCTTCGGCGATTGCCTTGATGGAAAGCGGGCCGCTGCGCCGCGCATGCCGCAAAAGCTCAAGACGCTTCGGCGACAGCGTGGTCAGCATGGTTTCGAAGTCGAGAAACGTCAGATGCGTCTCATCGACCGTTTCGCCCGCCGACGCGCGCTTCCAGGCGTCGACGAATCGGCGTCCCATGTCGTCGATCGTGCCCGTGTGGAGTTTTACCTTGTTCATGATTCACCTCGTGCATGCTTCACGTCATGGATAAAGTCGGCGATCAACGTTTCGATTGAATCGAACCCGTACGGTTCTTCGCCGTCATTGCGGTGTCGATGATCTCCCTTGCCACGCTCGTTGTCGTATCCGACGATGCGTTGGCCATCCTTCCCGTAGTACAGCCGGTACTTGAGGTTGTGCGGACGGCCTGACTCAGGCCCGGGTAATTTCCAAATCACCAGTTCAAGAATGGAATCGTCGGGCAACACCTGCTTGTCACAAAAGATTCGGACTGCCTTCATGGTATGGCTCAGTATGCCATACACAAAACCCGATCGCTATTCGAGTTTTCAAGACTTCTTGCACCTTTATCAATCTACCTGTCCCGTCAGCGCGGCGGGCATGCCTTGCACCGAAAATTTGAGACCGCGCGCGATCGGATGCGTAGTCGTGAGTTATGTCGACCGACCCGCAATCGGCTCTGCAGCATTTGCCGCCAACTGCCGCCGCAACACCTTGCCCAGCATGTTGCGCGGCAGCTTCTCAACCAGTTCGAACGACACCGGCACCGCATGCGGCGGCAGGCGTTTCTTCGCGTGCGCAGTCAATTCCGCCAGCAGTTTTTCCGGCTTGATCCGGCTGCCGGGCCGGCGCGCGACGAAGGCGCGAATCGCGTTGGTCTCGTCCCAATCCGGCACGCCCACCACCGCCGCTTCGAGCACACCCGGGTGCTCGTACAGCACCTCCTCGATATCGCGCGGGTAGATCGGGTAACCGGCCATGAAGATCACATCCTTCTTGCGATCGATCACGTAGAAGTAGCCATCCTCGTCCATGCGGGCGATGTCGCCGGTGTAGAGCCAGCCGTCGCGCAGTGCCGCGCCGGTTTCGAGCTCGCGCTGCCAGTAGCCGCGCATCAGTTGCGGGCCGCGCACGATCATTTCGCCCGCGGTTTCCGGTGGCAGTTCGGCGCCGCTTTCAGGGTCGACGATTTTCGCTTCGGTGTCCGGCAGCGGCAGGCCGATCGAGCCGTGGCGGCGGCGCGCGCCGAGCGGGTTGCAGTGGGTGGCGGGCGCGGCTTCGGTCAGGCCATAAGCTTCCACCACGCGTCCGCGCGTCAATTTCTCGAACTCCTCCTGCACTTCCACCGGCAGGGGTGAGCCGGAGGAGACGCACAGGCGGATCGAGGCTACGCCGTATTTGCGCACCCCCGGAAAGTGCGCCAGGCTCTGGAACATCATCGGCACGCCGGGGAAGATGGTCGGCTTTTCGCGCGCGATGGTGCGGAGTGTTTCTTCCACATCGAAGCGCGGCAGCAATATCAGGGTGGCGCCGATCAGGGCCGCGATGTTGACGCAACCGGTGATGCCGTAGGAATGGGAAAACGGCACTATCGCCAGCAGGCGCTCGTCGCCGGGGCGAATTTCCGGCATCCAGTGGCGCAGTTGCAAGGCGTTGGCCGCCAGGTTCAGATGCGTGAGCATCACCCCGGCCGGCACGCTGCCGGTGGTGCCGCTGGTGTACGCGATCACGGCCAGGTCGTGCATCGCGGGCGGTGCTAGCGGCGCGCTGCTGCCACGCGCCAGCACGCCCTTGAAACTTACGACCTGCGCCGCCATGCCGGCACCGGCGCGCGCCAGGCCCGCCGCCGCCATGCTTTCACGCAGCAAAGAATACATGACGCGTTCGCGCAGGCCCATCATCGCTTTGAACGAGGTGAGGATCACGCGCGTGAGCCCGGCACCTTTGGCGATCGCCTCGATCTCGCCGCGATAGGAAGACAGTGCGATCAGTACCCTCGCGCCGGCATCGGTCAGGCGCGCCACCAGTTCTTCGCGGGTGAACAGCGGGTTGACGAATACCGCCACCGCGCCCAGTTTCAATACGCCGTAATAGGCGATCAAGGCCTGCGGAATGTTGGGCAGCATGATCGCCACCCGGTCGCCGGGCGCGATACCGAGCGCGGCTAAGCCGCTGCCGAAGCGGTTCGACAGCCGGTTCAACTGCCGGTAGCTGATGCTGCGGCCATAAAAGCGCAGCGCATCGGTGCCGCCGAAGCGCCGGCCGGCGGCTTCCAGGGTGCGCGTGATGGGCGCGATCGGCGGGCGAATCCGATAGGGCGTACGGCTGTCGTAAAACTTGAGCCAGGGCCGCTCTTTCTCCAGCGCGCGCGCCTGCACGCGGCGCGTCGCGCGCTCCTCGGCCAAGCGCGCCGGGCCCAGAAAGCGTTCGATGGCACGGTTCACCGCGTCCGGGCGCTCCACCATCACCTGGTGCGCCGAGACCGGGATCACCACTTCCTCGGCAGCCGGAATCAGCTGTGCCAGGCCGCGCTGCGAGGCTTCTTCAAACAGGAAGTCGCGCTGACCCAGGATCACCAGGGTGGGCACGGTGATCTTCTTCAAGTACTCGGTGCCGTTCCACACCGACAGGGCGTTGCGGTTTTGCGCGTTCACCACATGCGCCGGTGGATACAGGCGCGCCGCCGGCACCACGCGCTGCATGAAACCGAGCAGCGGCGCCGGCAGGCGCAACAGCGCGCGCCCGGTCCATTTGAGCTTGAACTGCACTGCCGAGCCGATGATCACCAGGCGCTCGACGCGCTCTGGATACTGGTTGACGAAATAGGTGCCGACTGCCCCGCCAAACGAATGGGTCACCAGCACAAAGCGCTCGGGCGCATCCACCGCGGCCAGCATGGCCACCACGTCGGCGCACAATTCCGGCACGTCGTAGCGCGATTTCGGCGCATCCGATAGCCCGTGGCCGCGCAGATCGAGTGCGATGACGCGGCTGTCATAGTGAAAATGGTCGAGCTGGAAATGCCAGTAGGCGGCGCGCCCGCCGAAGCCGTGGATGAATACCAGTGTGCGCAGGGCGTCGCGCGGGCCGGCGTCGATCACCGAGAAACGATGCGGGCGGCCACCATCAGCCGCGGGCAGGCTCAAGGTGCGGCGGTTGAGGTCGACATCGATGGCCATGGCCGGCGCATCATGACCTGTCAAGGCCTGCCGCGTCAAACCCGCGGTCGGATCGCCTGCCGGGCGCAGCCGGGCGCCGTGCTCAGACCTCGCTGCGACCGACTTTGCCGGATGCCTCTGCGCGCGGCGCCGGCATTGCCGTGAAACCAGGAACAATTCGGTGCAGCAGGGTGTAGCCGCGCACGTAATGCATTGCGGACAGACTCTGCGAGTGCGTAGCAAGCGGCGGCAAGCCGGAACCCGCGTGATTCACAGCCCTGCCGGCGCGCGCCAGGCCTATTGGTTTTGACGGGCGCAACTCGGTCAGGCGTGCTGCTCGATGAACTCGATGCCGCGCAGGCTGATGCTGGCGGCGAGTTGCGCACCCAGACGTTCCAGGCGCACGAAGTTGAGCGCGCGCATGCGCCGCAGGCGCGGCAGCACGAAGCACAGCAACTCGGCATCGGGATAGGCGGCGGCGCCCGGAAACACTTCACGCGCCAGTTCCGGCAAGGCATGCCGGCGTTCCGAGCGGGTGTAGAGAGTTCTGAGAATGCTGGTCTGCAGCTGATCCAGGCGAATCGCTTCGTTGGACAGGGTGGAATCATGCATGAACAGGGTTTCGGGCATCGGGCTTGTGGCAGGAAAACTGGACCGGATTCCACAATACCGACGCAAAGCGCGTGCCATGCGCCGAGGAGGCGGGGATTTTGCCGTCTATTTGCCGCGGACCCTGATGGTTTTGCCAGCCCACGCGGGGCGCCGTGCCGGGTTTACTGTGCCGGTGGTCGGGCTTTTGGCTGGGCTTTGGGTTGCGTTCTTGGCTGAGAACGCGGGTGCGCTCGCTGCAACGCCATCGGCCGCCGCCGCGATCACACGGATGCGCGCCTCGCCGCACACGATCACCTGGCCGGCGCGGATCTTGGCGGTTTTGCGCAGCTCCGCGGCGCCATCGACGGTGACACCGCCTTCGGCCACCAACGCTTTGCCGCCGCCGCCGCTGGAAGCCAAGCCCGCCAGCTTGAGCAACTGGTTGAGTTCAATGTGTTCGGTCGTGATCGGAATCTTGATGGTCGGCATGCGGTGGTCCTCTTCTTAGCCTTGCAGCGGGTTCAGGCTTACTTGCACCGCTTCGGTATCGTCGCGCATCCACACATCGGCATCCTGGATGGTGCATTGCAGGCGCATGTTGCGGCGTGCCAGCTTGGCAAGCGCGCGCGCCGCCTCCGGGTCGATGCCCACGACCTTGAGGTTGCGGGCGCGCTCCAGTTTGGGGCCCACCTGCTTCCACCATTGCGGGGTGCTGCTGCCGTAGGCATACACGGTGACGCGGTCGGCCTTGCCGCAGGCCTTGAGCACG
>JAYTDE010000408.1:0-1620 GCA_043736195.1 Burkholderiales bacterium
CAGCCCGATGACTGCCTGCACTACGAAACCATCGCCGTGCGCGGACAACTGCACGATTGGACGATTCCGGCGCATCGGCACCAGGGCCTGCACCAGATCCATTTGCTTGCCGCCGGCGCCGTAGAGGCCAACATCGACGGCGTGACGCAGTCGCTCAGCGCGCCCGCGGTATGGATGCTCGCACCCGGCACGGTGCACGGGTTCGCCTATGCACGCAACAGCGCCGGGCAACAGATCACAGTCCCCACACCGGCGCTCGAAAAAGCGCTGGCATCGACACCGAACCTGGCTGCGCGGCTCAGCCACACGATGGTCCTGGGCCATACCGCGATAGGCAACGAGGCCGGCGAATGCGAACGACTCATGGAGATGATCAGACGCGAATTCGACCAGAGCCGCCCGGGTCGGGCCGAGGCCTTGACCGCGCTGGCCGCGCTGCTGGCGATCTGGGTGCTGCGCCGCGGTCCTGCGGCGCCCGCGGCGCTCAAGCACCAGGCGCTGCGCGACGCCCTCACGCACCGCTTTCGCTCGCTCATCGAACTGCACTTTCGCCGGCATCAACCACTGACGTTCTATGCGGCCGCGCTGGGTGTGACGGTCGATCACCTGAGCCGGATATGTCGTGCCACCGCCGGGGTTTCCGCCCTCGACCTGCTGCATGACCGACTGCTCCTCGAAGCGCGCCGGCAACTCGCCTACTCCGGTGCGTCCGTCGCTGCGATCGCAGAAGACCTGGGCTTCGACGACGCCGCCTACTTCAGCCGCTTTTTCGCGCGTGGCACCGGAACCACGCCTTCGACCTATCGCGATTCACTTGCGAACGGCCGCAACACGCCGCCGTTTCAAACCGGCATCGGTTGACGCAAACCACATCGGGCGGAGATACTGCGATCAGACCAAGGGCGCCCAAAGCGCCGACTTGGCATTGATTTCTGGGGAGGAATGCATGTCGGCCACGCTTGAATCGCTTTTTCGCGGCGCCACCGAAGGGTTGCCTTCGCGCGTCGATGTGGGTCGGCAGATCGCGCCGGAACACTTCGCGCTTGAGCGCGAACGCATCTGGCGGCGCGCCTGGCTCTCTATCGGCCACACGCAGGACCTGCCGCAAAAGGGCAGCTACTTCGTCTATGACATTCCAACCTTCAACATGTCGCTGCTGGTGGTGCGCGGCCAGGACGACCAGGTGCGTGTGTTCCACAACATCTGCCGCCACCGCGGCAACAAGCTGGTGCGCGAAGGCGCTGGCTGCCGCTCGCATTTCACCTGCAATTTCCACGGCTGGGTGTTTGCCGCCGACGGCCGGCTGCGCGAAATCACCGACGAGTCGGAATTCGAAGGCTGCGACAAGGCGAAGCTGGGCCTGATCCCGGTGACCTCCGAGGTATGGAACACGCTCATCTTCATCAATCTCGAGGAAAAGCCGCATTGCACGCTGCGCGATTGGTTGGGCGAGCTGCACGGCCAGTACGACGGTTATTTCGAGCCGCGCGAAAAGGTCGCGGCCTTCAAGGCGGTGGTCGCCACCAACTGGCACCTGGCGGTCAATTCCTTCACCGAGGGTTACCACACGCTGTATTTGCACAAGAGCACGGCGCGCGACTACCAGGGCGGGCGCAGCAA
>JAYTDE010000409.1:0-1855 GCA_043736195.1 Burkholderiales bacterium
AACCTGGCGGATCACGGCTGACGCGCCCCACGGCGCGTAGTAGACGACGCCGGCATCGGTGGCGGCCTTGACCACCGCCGCGTTGGGCCCGGAGCCGAAGGAATTGAGGATCGCGAACACGCGGTCCTGGTTGATGAACTTCTGCACCGCGCGCACCGCCTGTTGCGGCTGCAGGGCGTTGTCCTCGATCACCAGCTTCAGCTTGCGACCGTTGACGCCGCCGGCTTCGTTGGCCTCGTCGATGCGCATCTGCATGGCATTGCGCAACATCGGCATGGCGGCCGCGGTCGGGCCGGAAAGATCGAGGTGGCTGCCGAGCACGATCTCGGACTCGGTCACGCGCTGCGCCAGCGCCGGTTGCAGTGCGCCGAGTGCGGTGAGGCCGGCCGCGACCAGCAGGTGTTTGAGTTTCATGCCTTGTCTCCTTTTGAAAAGTACTTGATGGACATATTAACGGTCATTGCGGCAGGCGCCGCCGAAAAATAATGAAGCTTGTCATGCTCGCGGCAGCGGGCATCCAGTCTTGGGACCTTGCTGGGTTCCCGCCTGCGCGCATAAGCGCCGACTTTGCTCATTCCTCCCCCTTCAAGGGCGAGGTTAGGAGGGGGATGGGGACCTTGTTTCATCGGACACCACCCCATCCCCACCCCAACCCTCCCCTTGAAGGGGAGGGAGAAAAACGTTGCAGTTTTTAGGTTAGCGCCTATGCGCCTGCGCGGGAACGACATCAACGGAAACGCTCATTGCACGATGAAATTGTGTTGCTCGATGAAATTGTTCCATATTTCACTCTATCCCGGCAGATGGATGGCTTCGCCAGCATGCCCGCTATCGATACATCTCTTCGACCAGGGCCGCGTACTTGGTGGCCACCACCCGCCTCTTGAGCTTCATGGTGGGCGTCAGTTCCTCGTCCTCAGGCGTCAGGAGTTGCGCCAGGATGCGAAAGGTCTTGACCTGCTCGACCCTGGCCAAGCGCTGGTTCACCGCTTCGATCTCGGCGCCGATCAGGCGCAGCACCTCGGGCGCGCGCGTGAGGCTGGCGAAATCGGTGAACGGCACCGCCGCGTCCTGCGCGAAACTTGCCACGTTCTCCTGATCGATCATGACGAGGCAAGTCAGGTAGTTGCGCGCCTCGCCGATCACCACCGCGTCCGAAATGTAGGGGCTGAACTTGAGCTGGCTCTCGATGTTCGAAGGAGTGATGTTCTTGCCGCCGGAGGTGATGATGATGTCCTTGATGCGGTCGCGGATCGCCAGGTAACCATCGGCGTCGATCTCGCCGCAATCGCCGGTATGCAGCCAGCCATCGGCGTCGATGGTTTCGGCGGTCTTGGCGGGCGCGTTCCAGTAGCCGGCGAAGACGTTGCCGCCGCGCACCAGGATTTCGTCGTCCGCCCCCAGACGTATTTCAACGCCCGGCGCGCAGCGCCCGGCGAAACCGACCTTGATCTTGGACGGCGGGGTGGCGCACACGAAACCGGTGGTCTCGGTCATGCCGAAGCCTTCGATCAGGTCGATGCCCAGCGCCAGGTACCACTTGAGCAGTTCAGGGGGCACCGGCGCCGCGCCGGTGATGGCGTTTTTCACTTGGGCAAGCCCGAGGAAATCACGCACGTTGGAGAACGCGAGCCGGCGCAGCAGCTGCAACTTCGCGCTATCCCACTTGGCTGCCGGCCGGCCGGCCAGGCGCGCCTCGGCTGCCTGCATCCCTGCTTTCAAGGCCATCTTGTAGAGCGCACGCGCCGCGGGAATTGCATCGCGCATGAACAGCTCGACCTGCGAATACATCTTCTCCCAGAAGCGTGGCGGTGCGAACACCATGTGCGGTGACACCTCGCGCATGTCGTTGGCC
>JAYTDE010000410.1:0-6750 GCA_043736195.1 Burkholderiales bacterium
GCGACGGAAGAACCCGAGATCAACTTCATCCCGTTGATCGACGTGCTGCTGGTGATCCTGATCTTTCTGATGATCACCACCACCTATTCCAAGTACACCGAGCTGCAGATCAACCTGCCAACCGCTGACGCGGAAAAGCAGCTGGAACGCCCCAACGAGATCAATGTGGGCATCAATGCCCAGGCGCGCTACATGATCAATGGCCAGGCCCACATTTATCGCGACACCGCCAGCCTGTCGGCCGAGCTCAAGGCGGCAGCCGCCGGCAAGAAAGACCCGGTGGTCGTCATCAGTGCCGACGCCCAGGCGACGCACCAGTCGGTGATCTACGTGATGCAGGCGGCGCAAATGGCGGGTCTGGGGCAGGTCACATTCACCACGCAGGCAGCGGCCGGCAAGTAGCCCCCGCCAACCGGCGCTGCGAGACCGGGTTTGCATCTCGACTCTGACTGGTGGTTGCCGCGACTCAGCTGGCGCACCGCGCCACTGCTGCCGCTGGCCTGGCTGTTCGGTGCTTTGAGCGCCGGCCGCCGCAGTGCGTTCCGGCATGGTTGGCTCGCGCAGGAGCGCTTGCCTGTGCCGGTGATCGTCGTCGGCAATCTGGTGGTCGGCGGCAGCGGCAAGACGCCGCTTGCGATGCATCTGGTAGCACAACTGCGGGATCGCGGCATGCGACCCGGCGTCATCTCGCGCGGCTTCGGCCGCCAGGCGTCGGATGTGCGTGAAGTCGAACTCACCAGTCCGCCCACGGATTGCGGCGACGAACCCTTGCTGATACGCCGTCGCGCCGACTGCCCGGTGTTCGTTGCCACGCGGCGCGTCGACGCCGCGCACGCGCTGCTGCGGGCCTATCCCGCTACCGACGTGATCATCGCCGACGATGGCCTGCAGCATCTGCGCCTGGCGCGCGACTTCGAGATCGCGGTATTCGACGGGCGCGGCGCCGGTAACGGCCGCTTGTTGCCGGCCGGGCCTCTGCGCGAACCGCTTAAGCGCCTGAAAAGCATCGATGCCATGGTCGCCAACGGGCCGAGCCCGATGGCCGGCAACGGGTTCTTCATGCAGATTGAATTCGGCGACCTGTACCGGCTTGCCGCGCCAAAACTCACCTGCCCCGCGGCGCAGTTCGCCAGCCGCCACGGCGCAAGCGTCGCCGCGGTCGCCGGCATCGGCAACCCGCTGCGCTTTTTCGACATGTTGCGCACAGCCGGACTTGCCGTTGCCGAACACCCTTTCCCCGACCATCACCCGTTCAGCCGTGCGGACCTCGCGGGTATCACCGCCCGCAACGTCGTGATGACCGAAAAGGACGCGCTAAAATGCGTGGGCTTTGACGACCCGCGCATCTGGGTTGCGCCGGTGACCGCTACGGTCGACCCCGGCCTCGTCGAATCGATACTGGAGAAACTGCGTGGACGCAAAGCTGCTTGACATCCTGGTCTGCCCGATCACCAAGGGCGCACTGGTTTACGACCGCGAAAAGCAGGAGCTGATTTCGCGTGCGGCCCGGCTTGCATACCCGATTCGCGACGGCATTCCGGTCATGCTTGAAGAGGAAGCGCGCAAGTTGACCGAAGAAGAACTGGCCTGAGCGGCGGATGACCGCATTCGTCGCGCTGATCCCGGCGCGCCGCGCCTCCACCCGGCTGCCGGACAAGGTGTTGGCCGATCTGGCCGGCAAACCCATGGTAGTGCATGTGGCAGACAAGGCGCGCGCCAGCGGTGCCCGCTTGGTCGTAGTCGCAACCGATGACATTGAAGTGCGCGCCATGGTCGAAGCCCATGGTCACAGCGCACTCCTGACGCGCGCCGATCATCTCTCGGGCACCGATCGCCTGGCGGAAGCCGCCATGCTTTTGGAGTTGGCCGACGATGAGCTGGTCGTCAATGTCCAGGGTGACGAACCCTTGATCTCGCCGGAGTTGATCGGCGCGGTCGCCGGGGAGCTGGAGCGGCGCGACGACTGCGCCATGGCCACCGCCTGTCATAAGCTCGAAGCCGCCACCGACATGTTCAACCCGAATATCGTCAAGGTGGTGCTCGATCGGCGCAATACGGCTCTGTACTTCAGCCGGGCGACGATACCCTGGGCGCGTGATGCATTCGCAGCAAAGGTCGATGCGATTCCGGATGGCCTGCCAATTCATCGGCATATGGGCATCTATGCCTACCGGGCCGGCTTTCTGCGAGGCTTTCCCTTGCTCGAACCCGCACCCATCGAATTTTTCGAGGCTTTGGAGCAGCTGCGTGCGCTCTGGCACGGCCACCGCATCGCGGTACTGGTAAGTGGCGCGACGGCCGCACCCGGTGTGGACACCGCGGAAGACCTGGCGCTGGTGCGGGCGCTGATGGCAGGCGTCGCACGCTGATCCGCGCACCGACCCAATCGGGATAAAATCCCGGTCACAAAAGATCACTCGAACTCCGGAAGAGAAGGGGCATCATGAGACTCATCTTGTTGGGACCGCCGGGCGCGGGCAAGGGGACCCAGGCCACATTCATCAAGCAGCAATTCGGTATTCCACAGATTTCCACCGGCGACATGCTGCGTGCCGCGGTCAAAGCCGGCAGCCCCTTGGGCCTGGCCGCCAAGAAAGTCATGGACGCCGGTGGCCTGGTGTCCGACGACATCATCATCGGCCTGGTACGTAATCGCCTCACCGAGCCCGATTGCGGCGGCGGCTATTTGTTCGATGGTTTCCCGCGCACCATTCCGCAGGCCGACGCGATGAAGAACGCGGGCGTAGCGCTCGATTTCGTGTTGGAGATCGATGTCCCGGATTCGGAGATTGTCGTCCGCATGAGCGGGCGCCGGGTGCACATGGCCTCGGGCCGCACCTATCACCTGAGGTTCAATCCGCCCAGGGTACCCGGATTGGACGATGTCAGCGGCGAGCCACTGATCCAGCGCGACGACGACCGCGAGGAAACGGTCAAGAAACGGCTCGAGGTATATCACCAGCAGACCAAGGCACTGGTCGGCTATTACTCCGACTGGGCGCGAAGCGGTGACCAGCGCGCACCGCAATACCGCATGATCCAGGGGCTGGGCCCGGTCGCGGAAATCCGCGAGCGTGCCTTAGCCGCGCTCAAGTAAGGCAACGTCTGCCCGCTGCAAGAAGGGCTGGCCCGCAAGGGCCGGCCCTTCTTGCTGGTTTCTGTTGCAAGGGCCGCACCATGCGTGTCAAATTCAAACATACTCTCGCATCATCATTTTTTCAGGAGCATTCGCATGGTTGCCCGTAATGCCTTTTACGCCCAATCCGGCGGCGTTACCGCTGTCATCAACGCCTCGGCGTGCGGCGTCATCGAGGAGGCGCGCCGCCACAAGACCGCCATCGCCCGCTTGTATGCGGGTCGCGATGGCATCATCGGCGCCCTGACTGAAGACTTGATCGATACCTCGAGGGAATCGGCCGCCACCATCGCCGGGCTCAGATACATGCCGGGCGGCGCCTTCGGATCATGCCGCTACAAGCTCAAGTCGTTCGAGCAGTCGGAGGCGCAATACCGGCGCCTGATCGATGTGTTCCGCGCGCATGACATCGGCTATTTTTTCTACAACGGCGGCAATGATTCAATGGATACCTGCAACAAGGTATCGGCCATCAGTCGCAAGCTGGGCTATCCGGTGGCCTGCATCGGCGTTCCCAAGACGGTCGACAACGACCTGGTCCTCACCGACAACTGCCCCGGCTTCGGCTCGGTGGCCAAGTATGTCGCGGTCTCGATCCGCGAAGCCGGCATGGACGTGGCTTCGATGGCGCGCACGTCGACCAAGGTATTCGTGCTCGAGGTCATGGGCCGTCACGCCGGCTGGATCACCGCGGCCTGTGGTCTGGCCAGCGAGCGCGCCGGCCAGCCGCCGCACATCCTGCTGTTGCCGGAAATGAAATTCGATGAGCCGAAATTTCTGGCTCGCGTCGCGGCCACGGTGAAAAAGTGGGGCTATTGCACCATCGCAGTCTCGGAGGGTTTGCGCAACGCCGACGGCGGCTTTCTGTCGGAGACCGGCCTCAAGGACGCCTTCGGCCACGCCCAGCTGGGAGGCGTGGCGCCCCTGGTGGCGCAGCTGGTCAAGGACCGCCTCGGCTACAAGTATCACTGGGCGGTGGCCGACTACCTGCAGCGCGCCGCCCGCCATATCGCCTCGAAGACCGACGTCGAACAGGCCTATGCGGTGGGCCGCGAGGCTGTGCGCTACGCGGTCGCTGGCAAGACCGCGGTGATGGCCGCCATCAAACGCACCTCGAACAAACCCTACCGTTGGAAGATCGAACCGGTACCGCTGTCGAAGGTTGCCAACCACGAGAAAATGATGCCGCGACGCTTTATCTCGACCGACGGCTTCCACATCACGCAAGCCTGTCGTGACTATCTTTCGCCGCTGATCGCGGGCATCGATACGCCGCCATATCGCAACGGCCTGCCTGCCTATCCGGTACTGAAGAACCAGGCGGTGAAGAGAAAACTCGCCGAATCATTTACAATCTGAGAGTTTTTCGCCCCGACATTCGCGACTACAAGCGATGTGGCGAAGGCAGCCCGTTCTCAAGCAAATGGTTCAAGCGATTGAATCAACCAAGCAAGCGTCCCCAGAGGAGGAGTAGATGTCAATTGTTCTGTGGAGCGCCATCGTCGGCGGCATCATCGCGGTGATTTATGGCGTCATTTCAATCAAGTGGATCCTCTCGCTGCCGGCCGGCAACGCCCGCATGCAGGAGATCGCCGAGGCCATCCAGGTGGGCGCGCAGGCTTATTTGAGCCGGCAGTACCGCGCTATCGCGCTAGTGGGCATCGTGGTATTCCTGATTCTGGGCCTGGTGCCCGGGTTGGGCTGGATGACCGCCGCCGGCTTCCTGGTCGGCGCCGTGCTCTCGGGTGTGGCCGGCTTCATCGGCATGAACGTTTCGGTGCGTGCCAACGTGCGCACCGCGCAAGCGGCCACGCAGGGCTTGTCACATGCGTTTGACGTGGCTTTCCGCGGCGGCGCGATTACCGGGATGCTGGTGGTTGGCCTGGGCTTGATCGGTGTGGCCGGCTTCTATGGGGTGCTGCACGGTGCGGCTCCGCACGGACTGGGCAAGACCATGGCCTTGGCCGACCTGTTGAAACCGATGATCGGCCTGGGCTTCGGTGCCTCGCTGATCTCGATTTTCGCGCGTCTGGGCGGCGGCATTTTCACCAAGGGCGCCGACGTCGGCGCCGATCTGGTCGGCAAGCTTGAAGCCGGCATTCCCGAAGACGACCCGCGCAACCCGGCGGTGATCGCAGACAACGTCGGCGACAACGTCGGCGACTGCGCCGGCATGGCTGCCGACCTGTTCGAGACCTATGCGGTAACGCTGATCGCCACCATGGTGCTGGGTGCCGTGGTCATGAAAGGCAGCGACGCCGGCGTGCTCTACCCGCTGATGCTGGGCGCGGTCTCGATCGTCGCTTCGATCATCGGCTGCTTTTTTGTCAAGTGCCAGGACGGCGGCAAGATCATGAATGCGCTCTACCGCGGCCTGGCGGTGGCCGGCGTGCTGTCGCTGATCGCCTTCTACCCCGTGACCCAATGGCTGATCCCCGACAACGCACTGGCCGGCGAAGGCTTCGCCAATGGCGCGGTCTGGCGCCTGTTCGGCGCGGCCTTTGTGGGTCTGGCTTTGACCGGGCTTTTGGTCTACATCACCGAGTACTACACCGGCACGCAGTTCTTTCCGGTGCAGTATGTGGCCGAAGCGTCGACCAAGGGTCACGCGACCAACATCATCGCCGGCATCGCGGTGTCGATGAAATCGACCGGCTGGCCGGTCATGGTGATCTGCCTGGCGATCTATTCGGCATTCGCCCTGGCCGGACTGTATGGCATTGCGATTGCCGCGACCTCGATGTTGTCGATGGCCGGCATCATTGTCGCCCTCGACGCCTACGGCCCGATCACCGACAATGCCGGCGGCATTGCCGAAATGAGCGAGATGCCCAAGTCGGTGCGCGACATCACCGACCCGCTGGATGCGGTAGGCAACACAACCAAGGCGGTGACCAAGGGCTACGCGATCGGTTCGGCCGGTCTTGCCGCGCTGGTGCTGTTCGCCGACTACACGCATGCGCTGGATGCGGTCAAGAACACCAAGACCCTGTTCGACCTGTCGGATCACAACGTGATCATCGGCCTTTTCATCGGCGGCCTGATTCCTTACCTGTTCGGCGCGATGGCGATGGAAGCGGTAGGCCGTTCGGCAGGTGCCGTGGTTGAAGAAGTGCGGCGCCAGTTCCGCGAAATCAAGGGCATCATGGAAGGCACGGCCAAACCCGAGTACAGCCGTGCGGTCGACATGCTGACCACCGCGGCGATCAAGGAAATGATGCTGCCTTCGCTGCTGCCGGTGCTGGTGCCGGTGCTGGTGGGGCTGATCCTCGGCCCCAAGGCCCTGGGTGGCGTGCTGATGGGCACTATCATCACGGGCCTGTTCGTGGCGATTTCCATGTGTACCGGTGGCGGCGCCTGGGACAATGCCAAGAAATACATCGAAGAAGGCAATCACGGCGGCAAGGGTTCCGACGCGCACAAGGCTGCGGTGACTGGCGACACCGTGGGCGATCCCTACAAGGACACTGCCGGCCCGGCGATCAACCCACTGATCAAGATCATCAACATCGTCGCACTGCTGATTGTGCCGTTGTTGTAGCCACAACATGGCATGACGCAAATCGGAGGGCGTTCCACGCGGCAATGGCGGACCGCCCTTTCGTTTTGGAAAG
>JAYTDE010000411.1:0-4050 GCA_043736195.1 Burkholderiales bacterium
GCGACGCGCGCGGCGACATCGGCCGCCAGCGGCGGCACGCGCACGCCCTTTTGCTCGGCGCTGTCGGCGGCGATCTCGCAGATACCGCCGGAATTGGAAATGATGGCCAGCCCGCCTGCGTTAAGCACGCCTAAGCGCCCGGCGATATCGGCAGTGGCCAGCAGTTCCTCGATCGAGCGCACGCGAATGATGCCGAACTGCCGGCAGATGCCGTCGAACACCGCATCGTCGCCGACCAGCGCGCCGGTGTGCGCCACCGCCGCCTGCGAGGTGGCCTCGCTTGAGCCAACCTTGAGCACCACCACCGGTTTGCCGGCATCGAAGGCACGCCGCGCCGCTGCCAGGAAGCGCGCCGGCTGGCGCACCGTCTCGATGAACAGCGCGATGGCGCGGGTATGCGGATCATCGACCAGATAGTCAAGAAACGAAGCGGCATCGAGATCGGCCTCGTTGCCGGTGGCGGCGACCACGCTTAAAGCCACATCCTGCTGCCATGCCAGCTCGGCCAAAAAGTAGGCGGTGGCGCCGCTTTGCGAGACGATCGCCACGCCGGCGGCGCGCGACGGCGCGCGCACCGGCGTGGTCCAGGCGTGCACCCGATCGGTGAAATTGATGAAGCCCAGGCTGTTGGGGCCCATCAGACGCAGATTGCAGGCCTGCGCGCGCGCGGCCAGTTGTGCCTGCAGGGCGGCGCCGGCAGCCCCGGTTTCAGCGAAGCCGGAACTGAGCAGCACTGCTGCCCTGGCGCCGGCGGCGCCAAGATCGTCGATCGCCTCCAGCATGCCCTGCGCCGGCACCATCACGATGCCGACATCGATGGCTTCGCCCACCGCCTGGCAGTCAGTCGCGGTCTGCCGCCCATGCGCCATGCCGCCACGGCGGTTGACCAGATGCACATGACCGGGAAAGCCGCCGCGCGCGAGATTGTCGGTGACCGATGCGGACCAGCGCGAACGATCCGAGGCACCGACGATCGCGATTGCGCGCGGCCGCAGCAGCGCCGTCACGGCGTCGGCTGCATGGCTGGCTCGGGCGATGGTCTGCACTGCGCGCTTCCTTAAATCTCGATGCCCATACGGCGCGCCACCGGGGTCCAGCGCGCCACCTCCGCGGCCACGAAGGCACGCGCCTGTTCCGGACTGGTATCGGTGACCGGCTGCAGGCCCTGCGACAACAGCTTTTTCTGGAACTCCGGATTTTTCATCGCGTTGGCCAGCGCGCGCGCGATCACTGCAGCCCGTTCCGCCGGTGCCTGTATCGGCAGGGCCAAGAGGTTGTAGGTCGAGGCGATCGCGTCCACCCCCTGCTCTTTCGCCGTGGGAATCTCGGGGGCGGAGGGAATGCGTGTCTCGCCTAACACCGCCAGAATCCTGAGCCGGCCGGCCGCGTGATGCTGCTGGGTGGTCTGCAGGGTTTCCAGCATGCAGGTGATGTTGCCGCCGATGGTATCGGTAAGCGCAGGCGCGCTGCCCTTGTAGGGCACATGCAGCGTCTTGACGCCGGCACGTTCGAACAGCAACTCGGCGGCCAGGTGGGTCGAGGCGCCGATGCCCGCGCTGCCGTAGGGCTGGCCGGGCTTGCTGCGCAGGTAATCCATGAAGGACTTGAGATCGGCAACCGGCAGCTTCGGATTGGCCACAATCACCAGCGGTGCCACCGACATCAGCGCCACCCACTGGAAATCCTTCAAGGGATCGTAGGGCGGCTTCTTGCGGATCACCGTCGCGAACACGGCGCTTGAGGCGGTATGCATCATCGCCACCGAGCCGTCGGTGGGACCGCGCAAAAAGGCTTCGGCTGCCACCAGGCCGCCGGCACCCTCGCGGTTTTCCACCAGGATGGTGCCCAGTTCGGGCCGCAACTGCTCGGCGATCAGGCGCGCGAAGGTGTCCCCCGAGCCACCCGGTGGAAAGCCGACCATCAGGCGCAGGGCCGGCTGCTGCGCGCTAGCCGGCCGAATCCCGGCGAGGCCTGCGAGCAAAGCCGACGATGCACCGACAAACTGCCGTTTGCTGTTGTTCATGTTGTCTCCTGTTGCCAGTGTGTGGATCGAACGCTATGCAAAGTTTCTCAGGCGCGGATCGCATGGTTGATGAGCGGCATCACCTTTTCGGCCATCAGCACCAGCGAATTGCGGCCTAGCTCACGGTCCTGCCAGTCCATGCCGCCGTACAGCAGCGTGCCGAAATCTCCGATCTGTTCACGCAGGGCCAGCACGCCGTCGGCCACTTTTTGCGGCGAGCCGTGGATCACCAGGCTTGCGATCACCCCTTCCACCGTGACTTCACTGTCGGGCTGGTTCGGATCGTTCTTGAACAAGGTCAAGGGCGCGCCGCGACGCTTCAACTTGCCCATCAGCGAACGGTAGTAGGCGTGATAGGGGCCGTTCGGATCGTTCACGTAATTGCGCGCGGTGGCGTCGTCGGGCGCCACGCACAGCGTCTTGGCAACGCGCCAGTTGGCCGGGTCGGCTACCCGATTGCCCTTGGCGCAACCCTCGACATACTTGGTCCAGTGGGTCTTGACCCAGATCGGCATCAGGAAGTTGGCCGAAATCGGATCCCAGCCGCGCGCCGCCGCTTCGGCCACGCCCTTGGAGTGCGGCGCCACCGCGGTCACCACAATCGGCGGGTGTGGCCGCTGCAGCGGTTTTGGCACCGTTCCCATGCGGGTCTCGGGAATATGGTTGCGCTCGCTGGAAATCGACCAGAACTTGCCGGCCAGCTTGTACGGCGGGTCGCCGGTCCACAAGGCCAGCACGTGATTGATGGCTTCGAGAAACATCGCGGCGCGGTCCATATCCAGGTTGCCGTAGGCCTCGGCATCCGAGGGCAGCGCGCCTGGGCTGATGCCGAAGATGAAGCGGCCGCCCAGCAGGTGGTCCAACATCGCCAGGTGGCTGGCGGTGGCCACCGGATGCTGGTTCGGCATGTTGACCGTGCCGGTACCCAGGCGGATATTGCGGGTGACGTTGGCCAGCGTAGCAATGAACATGGCGGAGGAAGTGATGTTCTCTTCCGGGTCGGTGGCATGTTCGCCGCAATAGCCCTCGGTGAATCCCAACTGGTCGGCGAGGATGAAAGCCTCGCGGTCTTCGGCCAGCGACAACTGCCAATCCTTGTCGCGCGGGTGCATCGGCATGGTGAAAAAACCCAGATTCATGCTGTTTCTCCTGTTGCAATCTGCATTGACTTGGCTGCCATTTTCGTAAGTTCACGACGCAACAGCTTGCCGGTATTGGTGACCGGCAGCAGCGCGCAAATCTCGATCCGATCCGGGGTCTTGTAGGTGGCGGAAAGCAGGCGGCAATGGGCGCGCAGTTCTTCGGCGTCAAGAACCGCGCCGCGCACCGGCACCACGAATGCCACGATGATCTCGCCTTTTTGCGGGTGCGGCGCGCCGGCCACGCCGGCGGCGGCGACCCCCGGATGCTGGCGCAACACCTCTTCGATCTCGGCTGGCGCGATGTTGATGCCGGCACGTTTGATCATTTCGGAATCGCGCGCCTTGAACTGCAGGTCGCCATCCGCGGTGATCAGGCCCAGGTCGCCGGTGCGGAAGTAACCGTCGGCGGTGAAAGCCGCGGCGTTCTGCGCGTGACTGGCGCCGCTGTAGCCGGGGGTCAGGTAGCCCTTGACTTCGATCAGGCCGAGCGCGCCGGCGGCAAGTTCGCGGCCGCTGCCGGGCTCGACAATGCGCAGGCTCACACCCGGCAAGGGCGGACCCTGCGTTTCCATGCGTCGCGCCAGCGGCCAGTGGTGCCAGGTGACGCAGCAGTTGCCGTAGGACTCGGTCTGGCCATAGATGTTGCACACCTCGCGCGCCCCCAGAACCTCGGCCACGGTGGCGATGTCCTGCGCCGTGCCGATGGTCATCGCGGTGCGCAGGCTCCGGGTGCGCTCGGCACGAAACGCGGCGTGCCCGACCAGCGCCGCGGTGATCGCCGGCAAGGTGTAGATCGCGGTGCAGGCGTGGCGCTCGATCAGGTCGAGTGCCTGCGCCGGCTCGAAGCGGCCCTGCAGCACCAGGGTGGCGCCGTGGCTGAAGGTG
>JAYTDE010000412.1:0-1578 GCA_043736195.1 Burkholderiales bacterium
GGACGGCAAGCCCACTGGCCTGCAGGACGCGGGGTCGTATTTCCACACCGACTATTCGTACCTGCAGGTTCCGGCGCGAGCGACCACGCTCTACTCCCGCGTAGTGCCCAAGGTCGGCGGCGACACACTGTTCGCCAACCAGCAGGCCGCGTATGACGACCTGCCGGAGGCCATGAAGCGGCGCATCGACCCGTTGCTGGCGATTCATCATTACGGCAATCGGCACGACGGCAACGAAGCAAGCCGCACGGTGGCTTCGGTCTTGAGCGACGAGCAAAAGGCCAAGATGCCGGTAATCACCCACAGGATTGCGCGGCCGCATCCAGTCACCGGCCGCAAGGCGCTCTACGCCGTGTCAGGCAGTTCGTTCGGCATCATCGGCATGCCCAATGACGAGGCGCTCGACCTGCTCGACGAACTGGCCGCGCATTCGACTCAGCCCACATACCAATTGCGCTTCAAGTACGGTGTGGGTGACATCGTGATCTGGGATAACGCGGCACTGCTGCATTCCGCGACCTTGATCGATCCTGAAGATGCCCGCACCTTGTGGCGAGTCACGGTGCTCGAAGTGTCCGAAGATGCCGCCGCGCCGACGGTGCTGGCAGCGACCTATGCAAGCTCTGCGACATGATGACGCGGAGCGGTGACGCACAAGCGGATCCGCCGGACAAGGCCGCAGGCATGCCCGACATGATGAGCAAGCCCCTGGCGGGCATCGTCGTCGTGGCCTTGGAGCAGGCCGTCGCCGCGCCCTACTGCTCCAGCCGCCTGGCCGACGCAGGCGCCAGGGTCATCAAGATCGAGCGGCCCGAAGGTGACTTCGCGCGCGGCTACGACAGTGCGGTGCATGGCGAGTCCTCGTACTTCGTTTGGATCAACCGCGGCAAGGAATCGATCACACTCGACCTGCGCCAGCCCGAGGCGGTGGCGCAACTTAGGGCGCTGATTGCAGCGGCCGACGTGTTCATCCAGAACCTGGCGCCGGGTGCCACCGCCCACATGGGCCTGTCCTCCAAGACGCTGCGCGCTGAGTTTCCGCAGTTGATCACCTGTGATATTTCGGGCTACGGCGAATCGGGTCCGCTGCACGATCTGAAAGCCTACGATCTGCTGGTGCAGGCTGAAAGCGGGCTGGTGGCGGTGAGTGGTGCGCCGGGGCCGTGGGGACGCATAGGCGTGTCCATTTGCGACATCACCGCCGGCATGAACGCACTGATTGGTGTCCTCCAGGCCTTGATGCAGCGAGAGCGCACGGGCGTCGGCAGTGGCATCAAGGTCTCGCTGTTCGACTCCGCCGCGGAGCTGATGGCGGTGCCCTATCTGCCGGCCCGCTACGGAGCCGGCGCACCTGGGCGGGTCGGTCTCAGGCACCCGAGCATCGCGCCCTATGGCGCTTTCACTTGCGCCGACGGGCGCGAACTGGTGCTGTCGATCCAGAACGAGCGCGAGTGGCAGGTGTTTTGCGAAAACGTGCTGAGGCGGGTGGATCTCCACATCGACGCCAGGTTCTGCAACAACACGCTACGCACGGCGAATCGCGAAGCGCTGGAGACCATCGTTCAGGATGTTTTCTCG
>JAYTDE010000413.1:0-2142 GCA_043736195.1 Burkholderiales bacterium
CCACATATCGCACGAGATCATCCGCCCGCCCTTCCGAGACCAGCCGCTCGGCGGTCTTGCAGGCAAATGCCGCAAGCGGTGCGTTGCGATACCAGAACAAAGCCCTGTTCAAGTTGCCGTTCAGATCGGTCGCGGCCTTGATGACCCGCAGGGCCTCACGCAGAAAATCCTGAATCCCCCGGGAACCGGGCGCGCGAGCAATGGTGTTGCGATGTACATGCGCTTGCTCGGCCAAGGTTTGCAAATCGATATGCAAGGCCCCGCAAAACCGCCGGGGCGAAAGCAAGGGCCCCGGCGTATCAACCTCTTTCAGGAAATCGACGAAGTCCTGGTATCTGTCGCCCAGCAGTGGCGAATCGAGCAATTCCGTGTCAGACATGTCGCAATCCTGTCAACAGCGCACATTACGCGCACTAATTGAGCACATTATTCACCTCTTTCGCGGACTTTTCTGCCAAACGAGTCAGTCTCGATTCCCGCCCCACCCTATGCCCATCGGGGATTGGCCGTCTTTGTCACGCCGATGCGGCAGAACTATCTGCCGCTGGCACCAGCCAGCCGCGCTTCGATGCGCTTCAGCTTCTCCGCGATCGCCGCACCCATCGCGATCTGCGGATTCGAGTACTCATGGCCCATCTGCTTCTCGCGCTCGGCGATCGATACGCGCGCCCGCCCGAAGGCCTCGGCGAACGAGTGTGTTCGGCGCAACTGTTCATCAAACAGCGCTTTGCCGAAATAGGTGAAGTCGGACTCGCTGCCGCAGCCAAACGAGGTGCGGGTCGCATCCGAGGCCGTCATCACCAGGGTGTTGTCATCCTTGAGCGGCTCGACGTAGCCGCCCGAATAGCAGGCCGAGACGATCACCACGCGCCATTTGATGCCGGCCTCGTCCAACATGATCTTGAGAGCCGCCGGCGTGATGTCATCGAGCTTGAGCGGCCAGAACTTCACCGCCAGTTCGTGCCTCTCGCTGCCGTGCGTGGTCAGGTACAGCACCACCACATCCTCTTCCCGATCGATGCGGCTGCCGATACCGCGCAGGGTGCGCGCCAGGTTGGTCTTGGTCGCCAGGGGCAGGGTCATCACGGTGCTGGCGTTGTTGACCAGCAGCACCGAGCGGCCGGCGGCATCGAAGCGCTCGCGCATCAGGGGCCCGATGACATCGATCTCCTTGCGAAACACATCTTCGGTGGCGTAGGAGGCGAAGCCGGCGAAATACAGGTCGGTCACGCCGGGACGCTGCGGCAGCAGCTTTTGCAGCGCGCCGTCGAGCAGTCCGGCCTGGGCATGAAAGGCTGCTTCGCGTTCGATCGAGGCACGATGCGGTGGATTGGAGACGTCATCGCGCGCTTGCCACAAGGGCGCTGACGGCAACACCTGCGATGCAAGAACGATCAGGCTGATCAAGCCCCAGCCCGGCCAGTTGCTGCGAGCGCCGCGCCCGGTCAGGCGCGCCAGCAACACGCAGGCGCACAGCCACCAGCCGATGATCATGACCCAATAGACACCCGACAACCAGACGGCCTGATTCTGCAAGCCGAGCACCACAACCAGGCCAAGGCAGGCGAACACCACGCTCATGCTCATCAGCGCGACCGCGAATGTCAGCGGGTTCAGACCCTTAAGCGAGACGCGCGCCGCCCACCAGCCGGCCAGCAGCACAAAGGGAATGTCGAACAGCGCGCCGCGCAGCGCCCATGTATTGATTTCGCCCCGGGTGCCGTACAGCGCGATCTGCGATGCCAGGGTCAGCAGCAGCTCAAGGGCTATCAGGGCGATCAGTTGCCCCGTTGTCGCCGCGTACACGTGGGGTACCGGACGCAGCAGCATCAGGCTGCGCGCACCCTGGTTCAGGTTGCGGCGCAAGGCCGCGAAGAATGGAACAGATCCTTGCGCAAGCATTCGACGAACCCGACTGGAGAATGGTTTGAACAGCAATGCAGGCTGTTTGTGGGCGACCAGCATAAACCACCTGCTGCCTCGAGGCTGCCCGTTCGCAGCCAGCGACGCGTGCGTCGGGTTGCGACCGTAGTCCCCGCTCAAATCGTTCTTGCGATACAATTATCGTAAACGTATCGCAAAGGAGCATTGCATGCCGATTTCACTGCGCCTGCCGGTAGATACCGAAACCATGATCGCCGA
>JAYTDE010000414.1:0-3391 GCA_043736195.1 Burkholderiales bacterium
CTTGCTAACCGGTGCCGGCCCACCGGCATCACGGTCCCACGAGCGCCGGGGCAGTTGCAGCAGCAGCAACAGCACCACCACCGGCACCACCTGCAGCAATAGCGTGTTCTGCCAGCCGATGGCAAGCGCTATCGGCGGCAGCAGCAACGCCCCCAGCACGCCACCCAGCGGCACGCCGATCTGGCGAATCGACAGCACCAGGTTCAAGATCGAGGGTGATGTGCGCGGCACCAGCAGATGGGTGCTGACCGGCGCGGAGGCGCCGTAGCCGAAGCCGAGCGCGATCGCGCCCAGTACCAGCGCCGCCAGCCCGCCCAGCGCGCTGATCAGGAGCATCGCGCAAGTGCCCAGCAGGATTAGCTGACTCACGCGTACCGCGCCATGGCGGTGAATCAGGCGGGCGGCCTTGAGCGATGAAACAATTCCGATGCCATACACCACCGAGATGAAGTAGCCAGCCCAGGCGCCATCCACGCCAAGGTCGCGCGCGATCATAGGGGCCAGCGCGGGCACCGTGTAGGCGGCCATGGTCGCCAGTGTTTGCATCGCCATGGTGGCAAGCAGGGGCCACAAGGGAAAGCTCATCGCCGGCTCACGCCGGGCGCGCGGGAAGGCCGGCACGCGTGGTTCATCGAAGCGCTAAACTCCTGCTGCTCTTGCAGCTATAGACTCAAGGTCGATGCTGTTTGATCTTGACCTGCAGAATACCCGATGCCAAAAGGACCCCACATGACAAACCGGAAACTTTGCCTTGCCATCCGTCGCCAGCCATCGATGTTCGAGGCCTGCCCGCCACGCCGCTGCACCCGTTTCGCAGAGACATGCTTCGCCGACATGGCTTGCAGCGGCGGTGTGCGATGAAGGGCGCGGTTTTCCTGGGCGAGCGCAAGCTCGAGATCCGCGACTTCCCGGACCCCAGCCCCGGCCCCGGCGAAGTGGTGCTGGAGATCAAGGCCTCGGGCATGTGCGGCAGCGACCTCAAGGCCTATCGCGCCGTGGGCGGCAAGGCCGCGCTCGGCTTCAGCAACGCCAGCGGGCCGGTGATCGCCGGCCATGAACCCTGCGGCGTGGTAGTCGCCGTCGGCGCCGGTGTGGCAGCCAACCAGGCGCGCATCGGCGCGCGCGTGATGCAGCACCACTACCGTGGCTGCGGCGTGTGCGAGCAGTGTTCGACCGGCTGGATGCAACTGTGCGTCGATGGTGTGGCCGAGGTGTATGGCGTCACCGGCCACGGCGCGCATGCGAAATACCTCAAATGCCCGGCGCGCACCCTGGTGCCGCTGCCGGATGAACTTTCGTTCGAGGCCGGCGCGGCGATTTCCTGCGGCACCGGCACCGCCTGGGGCGCGCTGCAGCGCCTGGGCCTGCAGGGCAATCACGTGATCGCGATTTTCGGCCAGGGCCCGGTCGGCCTATCGGCCACGCAACTGGCGGTGGCGATGGGCGCCCGTGTCATCGCGCTGGATGTCAGCGACGCTCGACTGGCGCGCGCGAAGCAATTCGGCGCCGCGCACACTATCAACCCCGCCAACGCGAGCGACGTGGTGCAGGCGATCCGTGACCTCACGCACGGCCGCGGCGCCGATCTTTCGCTCGACACTTCCTCAGCGCCGGCCGCACGCGCGCAGGCGGTGCGCTGCGTGCGCACCTGGGGCCGTGCGTGCTATGTGGGCGAAGGCGACAGCGTGACCTTGGACGTCAGCCCCGACCTGCTGCGGCGCCAAGTGACGCTGATTGGGTCATGGACCTTTTCCACCGTCGGCCAGGCCGCCTGCGCGCAGTTCATCGCCGATCGCGGCATCGATGTCGACAGCCTGTTCACCCATCGCTGGAAGCTGGACCAGGTGGTGGAGGCCTACCAGGTGTTCGATGCGCAGACCGCGGGCAAGGGTGTGATCGACCCGTCGTAGCGGCAGGTCCGCGCGGCCACGCGCGGCAGCCACGGCAGGGCGCTGACGCGCCCTGCTGAATATCGAGCATTCCAACCAAATAACCTCGACCAGCCCGAAATCCCCCGGCTCCCGCGCTTCGGCCTGACGCCGTCAGGCGGGCTTTCCGAGGAGCGCCTCGATCGACACGAATATTGCATCGAGTTGCTT
This sequence comes from Burkholderiales bacterium, assembly GCA_043736195.1. Classification (GTDB taxonomy): domain Bacteria; phylum Pseudomonadota; class Gammaproteobacteria; order Burkholderiales; family JAEUOS01; genus JAEUOS01. The sequence goes on from JAYTDE010000414.1 coordinate 2,100, forward strand.
GCGTGGTTTTCTGGCTTTGGTGTGGTTGGCCTCGGCGGCAACATAGCCTGCAAGCTCGTCAAAATCATCAAGCTTGCCGCGCACCACTGCCGCCTCGTCGGTTACTCTCGCGCGATGCGGCATCGCCAGCATGGTGTCGTCAATCATAGTGTGTTCAATGATCACGGTCACTTGTTCACAGGTGAGCGACAGGCGCCTCGACGCATCGGGCTTTGCACGCTTGGGCTTGGGTTTTGATGCGGGCGCGGCCGCCTTCCTGATCGGGGTCACCGAGGCAAGCGGCGCGTTTGAGGGTTCAATCAAGCGCACCACCAGATGACCGCAAACCGCATAAAAACCCTGCAGGCGAATACCGCCACCGTCGCAGACGCCGGTGAAATCTTCAATGCGCCGGCCGGTGCCGCAATGCCCGCACCAGACACTGTCCAGGATGCGCCGACGCACGCGGCGAACCGCTCGATCAAACAGGTGCTGGGCTATGCGCTGATCAAGGACTTCCGCCAGCGGCTGTCGAACCTGGCGGAGTCGAACCTGGCCGAGTCGAGCGAGGCGACGGCGTGAAAGCGCCCGAGTTCGTCACGGCAACGCGGGAGCAGCTCGACGAGCTGCTGACGCCGGCCCGCACCAGCTTCCCCACCAAGCAGTACGAGCTGCTCAAGGGGGTGCTCGCCACGTTCGTCTACATGATGCTCAAGCCGCAGAACGCCAAGACCTCGATCAAGCGCTTCCAGCGCCTGCTGTTGGGCGGTCGTACCGAACATACGCGCGACGTGCTCGCGCGCGCCGGCGGCGGGTCCGATCCGCACCCGCAGGACGCCGCCTGCTCGGGGGCCGCGCATGCGGAAGTGGAGGCGGCGGCGGTGGCCGCACTGCCCAAGGTCGACGCGAGCTGCGCCAGCATGATCGCCGTACTGAGGTACGGCAACGGCCTGCCGCACTTCCGCCTCGAGGGCCTGCAGGCCTCGCTGGTCATCCCGCTGCCCGATGCGACACAGTGGGAGATCATCTCCAAGGCGGCGCCCGCACCCCGCGCGGTGTTTGAAGAGCTGATCCGCCATGCCGCCCAGGCGCCGCTGCCGCACAGCGACGACACGCCGATGAAGGTGCCCAGCCTGATGAAGGAACGTGCCAGGGCCGAGGCCGGCGGCGCCAAGCCCGTGGCCAGGGCGATCAACACCTCGGGCATCGTGGCCGTCCTGCGGGACAACGAGAACGAGCAACGCAAAGTGGTTCTGTTCTTCACCGGCCACGCGCACGCGGGCAAGAACATGGAGCGCGTCCTGGCCCACCGG
>JAYTDE010000415.1:0-3439 GCA_043736195.1 Burkholderiales bacterium
GGCTGGCCAAGAATGAAGCTGTGCAGCACGATCGGCATCACCAGCGGCCGGCGCACCGATTCCTCCAGCAACTCGTCGAACTGGTCGATCAGGTTCTCGCAAAACAATTGCGACGGCGTGCGGCGCGATACGCATTCGAGCGAGTCGTTGAGATCGTGGGCGTAGGGTACTGACAGGATCGGTCCGTGCCGGGTGCGAAACCACACCGGTTGATCGTCGAGCGACCAGTCCATCATGTAGGCGAAGCCGGCCTCCTTGAGCAGGTCCAGCGAGTCGTGCGACTGTGAAATGTAGGGCGCCAGCCAGCCACGCGGCCGCGCACCCTCATGCTTCTCGATCGTGGCCGCCGCTTCGAAAATGCAGGCCCGCTCTTCGGCAACGCTCATGTCGACCTGGCGTTCGCTGTTGGTACGGCCGTGGCCGACGATCTCGTCGCCACGGGCGCTGAAGGCCTTGATCATTTCGGGGCAATAGTCGTACAACTCGCTGTTGGTCAGCAGCGCATAGGGGAGATCGAAGGCTTCGGCCAGTTCCAGCAGACGCCAGGCGCCGACGCGGTTGCCGTAGTCGCGCCAGGCAAAGCTGCGCTGGTTGGGCTGCGGGTGCGGTGCCGCATAGTCGTTGCCCAGGCCTTCGCCAAACGCAAAGTGCTCTACATTCAGGCTCAGATGCACCGCCAGACGCTTGCCGCCGGGCCAGCTGTAGTCGGGCCGTTTGGTGATGGCGGAGTAGTCGTAGCGGCCGTGGGTCTTGAGCATTGCTTACCTTTCGCGTGGAATGGCTTGCCTGATTCACTTAGGCTTCGGCACCCGCCCCATCAGGTAGAACTCGTCATTGGGCCGCATCGCGGTCAGGTTCGCCATGCGGTTCGACAGGCCGAAAAACGCGGCGATCGCGCCGATGTCCCAGATGTCCTCGTCCGAAAAGCCGTGGTCGCGCATGGCCTCGAATTCGGCGTCGCCAATGCTGTGCGAGGCTTCCGTGATCAGAATCGCGAAGTCGCACATCGCCTTTTGCCTTGGCGTGATGTCGGCTTTGAGATGATTGGTCGCGACCTGGTCGGCGATCAGGAGCTTCTTTTCGTAGATGCGCAATATCGCGCCATGCGCCACCACGCAATAAATGCACTGATTGCGCCCGGAGACGGCCACCACGATCATTTCGCGCTCGCCCTTGGAGAGACCTGAATCCGGGTTCAACATCAGGGCATCGTGATAGGCGAAAAACGCGCGCCATTCGGCGGGCCGGCGCGCCAGCGCCAGGAACACGTTGGGCACGAAGCCCGCTTTTTCCTGGGTTTCGAGGATGCGCGCGCGGATGTCCTCGGGCAGATCCTTGACTTCAGGGATCGAATAGCGGCTGATCGGGTGACTCATGAGGAAGCCTCGGTGCGCGGAACGGCCCTCAAGTTTACAGGCGGGTGGCGGCGTCGGCGACCAGGCGCGCCACACGCTCGTTGAAGCTGTCCTGCGAAAAGCGCGCCAGATGCGCGGCGTTCGTATGCGGCCGCAGGCGCGGCTCGGTGAGCGCGCGATCCAGGACCCGCGCGAAGTCGGCGCCGCCATCTTCACGCGGGTCGCGATACAGGACGCCGGTGCTGCCGTCGGCAACCGTTTCGGTGAAAGGCGCGGCGTTGACCGCGAGCACCGGCGTGCCCAGCACCTGGGCTTCGATGATGTTGAGGCCCAGTGCCTCCTTTTCCGGCAGGCCCGACATCAAGTAATCGAGCTGCGGATAAATCAGCTCCGGGTTCGGCTGCCGGCCCCAGAAGCGGGCTCGCTTGCCGAGCGGCTTGAGCGCACGCCGCAGATCGGTGACTGAGCGGTAGCCGCCGTTGCCGAAGATTTCCAGGTTGACCGCCGGACGCGCGGCGATGAGTGGCGCGATGATGCCAAACAGCACATCAAATTGCTTGATCGGCCCGATCGCCGATACGATGCCGAGCGTCAGTCCGGGTGCGCGCGCGAAGGGCGCGGCCGGCTTGAGCGCGGCATACCAGGGTTCGAACCAGGAGAGCACGCGATCGCGAAACTTGCGCGTGTCCCACGAGTAGCTAAGGCCGGCGCGCAGCGTGTCGGGGCTGCCGGCGGCGAAGCGACCGAACTCGGCCACGCCGTACAGCGCTTGCGGGTAAGCATGGGGGACCCCGGCCGCCGGCAGGGTCGTCAGCACGTGTTGCGATACCGCGTACACCAGGGCGTATTGCTCAAGGTGCCCGGCACTGCGGCCGGCCAGCGGCATGTGGCAAAAGCCGGTCAGCAAATGCCGGGTGCGTGTAGCTGCCATGAACGCAGCGCTCACCGGTGCGTGGGTTACCAGCCAGGAACGAGCGTTCAACAGTTGCGCGATCTGCGCGTCGGCGGCGACGCGCACGATCCGCACACCCGTGCCTTCAAGTCCGGCCCAGTGCCGCGCGTCCGGGTGGGCATACAGCGTGACGGTGCAGCCGGCGGCCTTGAGTGCGCGCACGAAAAAGATCGTGTACACCTCGGCGCCCAGAAGGTGCGGCTGCAGGTTGACCACATGGCAGTGCATGGGGCCTGGCCGCGCCGCTTTAGCCTGCGCGCCGCAGCAGGCGTTCACATGCGGCTGCCACGCGCTCGACGTCGATTGCCCGCATGCAGGCGTTCGCCGCGCAGGCATCGGTGCCGCGCTGGCAACGACGCACCCATGGCAGGGGCCGCTTGAAAACGGTGGTCTGGTCGCGACAAGGAAAATCGGCTTCGATCACCGCTTCGAACGGGTGTGCGCGCCAGAAGCGGCCGGTCCCGAACAGTACATCCGAGCCGGGGCCGAACAGGCAGGCGGTGGGCGTGGCGGTCAGCTTGGCCAGGTGGCTGATGCCGCTGTCGGGCGCCACCAGCAGGTCAGCGTGTGCCAGCAAGCGCCACATCTGCGGCAAGTCAAGTCGTCCGGCCAGCGAGGCGAAGCGTTGCGTCGGGTCGATGTCTGCAACCAGCCCGCTTTCACCGGGGCCGGCTGACCACACCGGGGTGAGGCCTTGCGCCTGCAGGTGCAGCGCCAAGGCGAACCAGCGCGGCGACGGCCAGTGCCGCAGCGGCGACCCGGCGCCCACATGCAACACCGCATAGGGTGCCGACGGCAACTCGAAGGCGGCGCAGGGCGGCGCCGGCCAGGCGGCAGGCGCGAAGACCTCATCGCCGCTGCCTGCCAGGCTGGCGAACATGTCGGCCAGATTCATGGCGCTCTGCGGCCAGGCCATCAGCTGATCCGCCGCGCGGTTCTTCCAGCCGGGGGTATCGCGCTCGAAAGCCGCCACCCAGCGCGCGCCGGCAGCGCGTGCCAGCAGCGCATAGCGGTTCTCTCCCGGCACCAACGCCAGATCGTAGGGGCCGCGCCGCGTCAGCGCGCGTGTCAGGCCGGGATGATGCGGGTCGTAAGCCAGTGCCGTCACGCCGTAGGGACGCGTGGCGAACAG
>JAYTDE010000416.1:0-6558 GCA_043736195.1 Burkholderiales bacterium
TTGCCAAGGCTGCGGGGTCAGTAGCCCAGCCGGTACTCGCCCCTCGCGATTTCAAGCGTAGCCATGCCGCCGAAAGGCAGCGACAGCTTGTCGCGCACATGCCCAAAAGGCAGCCCGGTCACAACCGGAATCGGCAGGTTCGCGCGCAGGTGCGCCACCATGCTGTCGAAATCGAAGCCGTTGTCGTTTCCGCTTAGCTTGTAGGCGGAAAAATCGCCCAGCAAGAGCGCGCGCTGGCGCCCGAGGATGCCGGCATGCAGCAACTGGTAGAGCATGCGCTCGATGCGGTACGGATGCTCGTTGATGTCTTCCACGAACAGCAAACCGCCGCTGATTTTCGGCAGGTAGCGCGTGCCTGCGAGGTGCGCCACCAGCGCCAGATTGCCGCCCCACAGGCGGCCCTTGAACAAGCCGCGTGGTGCACTCCGTGGCAGTACACATGCAACGGTGATCTCGTCGGGCAAGCCCTCGATCACGCGCCAGAAGTGCCGCTCGGTGAAGGCGCTGATGTGCAGGGCGCCGAAATCGTAGCAGGCGGTCGGCCCGGCTATACCGGCCAACTTGCCATTGGCGTAGCCTGCGCATAAAAGCGCGGTGAAATCGCTGTGACCGATGAAGCGCTTGCCGGACGCCGCCAGGCGCGCGTAATCAAGCTTGCCCAACAGACGCGACAGCCCGTAACCGCCGCGTACCGCCATCACCAGGTCCACATCGTCGCGCGCAGCCATCGCGTGCAGCGCGGCCACCCTTGCCGCATCGTCGCCGGCGAAGCGCTGATGCACGCCGCGGATCGCCGCCGGCGCCACCACGCGCCAGCCGCGCGCCTTGAAGTAGTCGATCGAGCGTTCGAGCGCGGCCTCATCCTGCAACTGGCCCGAGGGCGCGATGAATCCGATGCCGGGTTTGCGTGGCATCGGCTACAGCACCTTCAGCGCTGCGCGCGCCACGTCTTCACCCCACTCCTGCAGGAAATGCCCGCCGCCTGCCACTTCAAGCGGCGGCGGGCAATTGCGGATGTGCCTGGCCACTTCGCGCATCACCGGCGGCCCCAGCACCGGGTCCTGCATGCCCACGGCCATGAAGGTCTTGCCGGCCCACTGGCTGCCGAACCAGTCGCGCGCTTGGCGCGACAAGGCGGCGCCCCCGGCATCCGGATGATCCGGCACCAGGTCGGGAAAGCGGCGCACGCCGCCCTTGAACGACATGTCCGGATACGGCGCGTCATACGCCGCCGCTTCGGCCGGCGTCAGGTGCGGGCAGGCGCGGCCCATCAGCTTGCCGATCGCCAAGTCGGGGTTCTTGTTGTTGAAGGCGCGCCAGTCGAGAAAGCCCTGACCCAGCGGCGCGTCGCCGGCGGCGAAAGCGGTATTCATGATCACGAGCCCGGCTACGCGCTCGGGCATGGCCATCGGCAAGGTCAGGCCCAAGAGCCCGCCCCAGTCCTGCACCACCAGCACGATGTTGGTGAGGGCTAGGCGTTCGACCAGATTGACCAGCATGTCGCGATGGAACATGTAGGTGTAGCGCGCGTCATCGGCCGGCTTGTCGCTTTTGCCGAAACCGAGCAGGTCGGGCGCCACCACACGATTGCCCGCCGCTGTGAAAATCGGGATCATGCGGCGATACAGGTAGCTCCAGGTGGGCTGCCCATGCAGGCACAGGAATACCCTAGCCGCGTCGCGCGGGCCTTCGTCCAGATAATGGATGCGCATCCCCTGGTAGCCCTTGAGGTCGCCGATATAGTGCGGCGCGAACGGATAGCCCGGCAGGTTGGCAAATCGCGCATCGGGCGTTCGCAGGATATCGGTCATGCTGCTGTGCTCCTTTTGCGCGCGGCGCCGTGCCGCGAAAAATTCCCGGATGAGTTCGCCGCACTGGTCGGCCATGACGCCGCCCTCGACCGTGGTCTGGTGGTTCAAGCCGCTGTTGGCGAAGAGGTCGATCACGCCACCGGCCGCCCCGGTTTTCGGATCATGCGCGGCGAATATGACTTTTTTCAGGCGCGCGTGCAGCATCGCCCCGGCACACATGGCGCAAGGCTCCAGGGTCACATACAGTTCGCAATCGGCCAGGCGGTAGTTGCCAAGTGTCGCAGCCGCCGCACGCAAGGCACGCATTTCGGCATGCGCCGACGGGTCATGGCTGCCGACGGGCTGGTTGAAGCCGGCGCCGACCACAACGCCGTCTCGCACCACTACCGCACCCACCGGTACTTCGCCGGCAGCGCGCGCGAGCAGCGCCTGGGCGTACGCCAGGCGCATGAAGTCCTGCGCCGTCGCGTCCATGTGGCTACAGCCCGAGCCGGGTCATCCAGATGGCCAGTGCCTGTTCGTTTGGCGTGCCTGCCGCGTACAGCGATTTCATCGCCGCGTGTGCCTCCTTGCGATGCTGGTTGAGCTTGAACTTGGCTTCAAGCCGCTCCACCTTGATTTCGAAAGCCACGATGCCGGAGAGCATCTTTGACTGGAACTCGGCATCGAGCGCGCGCCACTGCGCCGCGTACTCCGGTTCGTGCAGCGCGATCAGGCCCTTGAGCAGCGCATCCTTCTTGGCTTCGCCTTCCAGAAACGCCACTCGGCCGTAGGCATGCACCGCCAGGTAATTCCAGGTCGGCACGCGCGCCAGATCCGGATAGACACGCGGCGACATGTATGCATGCGGCCCCTGGAACACCAGCATCACCTCGGGCCGCGCCTGCATGTAGCGCCAATGCGGGTTGGGCTTGGCCACATGACCCTCGATCACCACCTGCGTGGACGCACCGCTGCCGCGTTGCGAGACGATCACCGGCAGGTGGGTGGCGAACGGAGCGCCTGTGTCGTCATTGGAAACCAGCAGCGCGAAGTTGTGGGCGCGCATGACTTCGAGCGCCAGTGCGCTATCGGGATTTTCAAAGTGTTTGGGCAGGTACATTTTCGGATTGTGCTGTCGGTAGCGCACGCCAAAGGCATGCGCAGCATGGCATCGATGGCGCGCAAGCGCTCGGGTTACGCAGGGAGCGCTGATTCTATCCCGCTGATCAGGGCGCGGACACCCGGCATCGCACCCACATTGCGCCACGCAACTATCGCCAGCCCGGCAAGCAAAAAAATGGCGCCCCTCGCGAGGCGCCATCTGCCCGCCGCATGCGCGCGGCCTGGCGGCTGCAACCTACTTCAATTCGCCATAACGCGACTTGTACTCGGTCATCAGCTTGGCAAGCAGGTCGGCCAGGCGCTGCGCCGCGTGCGGGCTCATGACGATGCGATGCGCGAGCTCGATTTCCATTTCGGTGCTGGCGCGATCCCAGCTGGTATTCATGCCGAAGTTGAGCACCACCTCTTCCTTGGTGCTGTTGGCGTTGACGAAATTGACATACGAGCTCTTGAGGCTTTCCACATTCCACTTGACTTTCGGATTTGTGGTTTGCGCTTCCGGTGTTTCCTTCTTGCCTGCTGTTGCCATCAACTGCCTCCTTGACCGAGTTACTGCTGCACATCAAATGCCCGTTAAAACTGGGCAGAAGATACCGCGTTTGGCCGGCAAACGCCGGGCTTGCGGAAACCATACCCCCGCCTGCGCCGACAGTGCGGCTGCGATTCGCCTGTCACCGGCCGGTCAAACCGGCAGCACCAGTTGCGTCTGGCTCACCACAGCCAGGGTCTTGCCTGCCGTGTTGCGCAGCACCGTTTGCCACACCATGGTGCTCTTGCCACGGTGAAATGGCGTGCATTCGGCGCTCACCAGGGACCCGAGCGGCGCCGCGCCAATGAAATTGGTTTTCGATTCCACAGTCACCGTGCGCGTGCCTGGCGACAGGTTGATGAAGGTTGCCACCGCACCGATAGTGTCGGCAAATGCCATAGTGGCACCGCCATGCAGGATGCCACCGGCGGTGCACAGGTCGGGTCTTACCACCATTTCGGCGACCACCCGATCCGGGTCGAGTTCGGTGACACGCACACCCATTAAGCCTGGAAAGAGCGCCTCGAGGCGCTGGTTGATCTCGTTGATTTTGCTTAAATCTTTGTTGGCGGGCATGGTCTGTGGCCTGGCAAAAAACCTATAATCGCAGCGAGCCCGCAATATAGCGGGCCGTTTTAAGTTTCACAGCGAGGAGACGCCCCTGCGGATTCGGATGCGGCGGCTTGTCGCTTGGCCGATCATCTTACAGAGAGTTGAAACTCTCGCCCAATCCGGGGATCTTGCCGCGCAATGGCCACCAACCTGCAGCAATTCGTCACCAGCATTTCGGCCGGCCTGATCGCCGGCATCCGCACCATCCTCGGTTCGGCTGCCATGGTGACTCTGATCATGCCCGGCTCGCTGGGTGCTGCCGGCATCGCGCCCGCACTCGAAGTCCTGCTGATCGGCGGTGCGGTCCTGGCCGCGGCGGTGGCGCTTCTCAGCACCTATCCGGGCGCGGTCGCACAGGTGCAGGATGGCCCGGCGGTCATTCTGGGCGTGATGGCCACCACCATGGCCGCTTCGATGTCATATCAGGCCGAGCCCGCGCTGATCATCCTGCTGGTGCTGGCAGGCGCCAACGTGGCCGCCATCCTTACCGGCCTGGTGTTCTACGGCCTGGGCGCCTACCGGCTGGGTGCGCTGGTGCGCTTCATCCCTTACCCCGTGATCGGCGGCTTTCTGGCGGGCTCCGGATTGTTGATCCTGCTGGGTGCCGGCAGTGTCTTAACCGGCGTGGAGTTGTCCAAACTCGACGTCAACATGCTGATCGAGCCGCTGCGCGCCGCCCGCTGGGTGCCAGGGCTCGCGTTCGGCATCATCTTGCTGTGGGTCCTGCGCCGCTTCAGCCATGCGCTTTTGGTGCCGGGCATGCTGTTCGCCGGCGTTCTGCTGTATCACCTGGGCGTCATGGCTTTTGGAGTGCCGCTGGCCGACGCCCAGGCCGCCGGACTGCTACTGGGGCCCTTTCCGGAACGCGGCGGGCTGGATTTTCCGGCCTGGACCCGGCTCCCGCTCGACAGTTGGCGCCTGCTGATACCGCAGATCCCGACCTTCGGCGCGATCGTGCTGGTGAGCGTGGTGGCCCTGCTGCTCAACGCCAGCGGCCTGGAGCTTGCCACCCGCGGCGACCTGGACATCAATCGTGAATTGCGCGCCACCGGCGTGGCCAACCTGGCGTCCGGGCTGCTCGGCGGTACCGTCGGCTTCCATGCGCTGTCGGCCTCCCTGCTGGGCTATCGCATGGGCGCCAACAGCCGCTGGATCGGCGTGACCGCCGGCATCATGTGTGCCATCGCGTTGTTGGCCGGCGCCTCCGCCCTGGCTTACATGCCCAAAGGCATCCTCGGCGGCTTGCTGTTCAGCATGGGAGCCGGGCTGTTGCTCGAATGGCTGTATGACGGCTGGCACAAGCTGCCGCGGCAGGACTACGTCATCGTCTGCCTGATCGTCGCGGTGATCGGCAGCGTCGGCATCCTGGCCGGCGTGGCCGTCGGACTGGCGGTAGCGATGGCGATTTTCGTACTCAGCTACAGCCGGGTGCGGGTGATTCGCCAGGAACTGACCGGGTCTGAGTACCGCAGTAACGTCGATCGCAGTCCCGCGGTACTCGAAATGCTCAAGGAGCGCGGTGATGTGATCCGCGTCATCAAGCTCGAGGGTTTCATCTTCTTCGGTACCGCCTATTCGGTGCTGACCCAGATTCAGCACCTGATCAGCCACCCCGGTGAACGAAGGGTGAGCCACCTGATCCTGGATTTTCGCGATGTGCCGGCCAGCGACTCCTCGGCGATGTCGGCCTTCGCCAAGATCCACGCCTATTGCGAGCGCAACAGCTGCGAACTGATCTTCACACGCATGAATGAAAGCATCGAACGCCAGTTCAAGCACGCCGGCCTCGACCCCGACATCTTGAACGTCACCTTCTTCCCCGATCTCGACTTCGCGCTGGAATACTGCGAGGAAAAGGTGCTCGAAGGTGACTCAGTGTCGAAACTGCCGGTGGATTTCTCGATCTGGGATCGCATTGCCGCGGCCCTGCCCAAAGGCACGCCAATCTCGGCCTTCAAGGCCTACCTGCAGCCGCGCACTTACAAGGCGGGCGAATACCTGGTCAAGCAGGGCGGGCCGCCGACCGAGATCATCTTCATCGAATCCGGCCGCGTCACGGTGCGCCTGGCGTTCGATGACGGCCGCTCGATCCGCCTGCGTTCGATGACCATGGGCACCATGATCGGCGAGATCGGGCTGTACCTGAAACAGCCGCGCAGCGCCTCGACCATCGCCGACCACGACACCTACGCCTACATCCTCACGGCGGAAAAGCTGCATGAAATGGAGCAGCGCGATCCGCCCTTGGCCAACGCCCTGCATTACGCGATCGTGGCGCTGCTGTCGCAGCGCCTGGCCGGCACCACTGGCCTGCTGCAGCGGCTGATGAGCTAGCGCGCGCGGCCGCGGGCAGGCGCGCGCGACGCACCCGGCGCCCCTGCGTCAACGCATTTTCAGCTCGATATCGCGCAACACCGGATCGCCCTCGCGCGCGATCTCGTTTTCCAGCAAGGCGCCGCAACCAGGGCAGAAGAACTGCCTGAACAGCGGCCGCTCATCGAT
>JAYTDE010000417.1:0-4598 GCA_043736195.1 Burkholderiales bacterium
CTAAGGATTCCAGTTCGACGCGAATCGGAAAGCGCCCCTGCAATTCAGGAATCAGGTCGGAAGGCCTGGCATAGTGAAATGCGCCGGAACCGATGAACAACACATGGTCGGTCTTGATCATGCCGTACTTGGTGGTCACGGTGGTGCCTTCGACCAAGGGCAGCAGGTCGCGTTGCACGCCCTGGCGCGACACGTCCGCACCCTGGCTCTCGGAGCGGCTGGCGATCTTGTCGATCTCGTCGATGAAAACGATGCCGTTTTGCTCGACGTTATGGATCGCGCGGGCTTTGAGTTCCTCATCATTGATGAGTTTGCCGGCTTCTTCATCGGTCAAGACCTTGAGTGCCTCCCTGACCTTGAGCTTGCGCGCTTTCTTGCGCCCCTGGCCCAGGTTCGCGAACATGCCCTGCAACTGGCTGGTCAGCTCTTCCATGCCGGGCGGCGCCAGCACTTCCATTTGCGCGGCGGCTTGCGCAACCTCGATTTCGATCTCGCGATCGTCCAGTTCGCCTTCGCGCAGCTTCTTGCGAAACTTCTGGCGTGTGGCGTTTTCCGGTTCGTCGGCGGCGGACGCATGGAAGCCGAAATCGCGCGCCGGCGGCAGCAGGGCGTCGAGCACGCGTTCCTCGGCGGCGTCGGCGGCGCGGGCGCGCACTTTTTTCATCTCCGTCTCGCGTGTGAGCTTGACGGCCACTTCGGCCAAGTCGCGGATGATGGTGTCGACATCGCGCCCGACATAGCCGACCTCGGTGAACTTGGTGGCTTCCACCTTGATGAAGGGGGCGTCGGCGAGTTTCGCCAGGCGGCGCGCGATCTCGGTCTTGCCCACGCCCGTGGGCCCGATCATCAGAATGTTCTTGGGCGTGATTTCCGAGCGCAAAGGCTCTTCCACATTCTGCCGTCGCCAGCGGTTGCGCAAGGCGATGGCAACCGCCTTCTTGGCGCGTGCCTGGCCCACGATGTGGCGATCGAGTTCGTGGACGATTTCCTGCGGGGTCATGGACGACATGGTTTCAACCTGTTTCGGGTGCTTCAGAGCCGCGCCTCACCGTGGCTACGCCGCGCACGGCGCGCCGTGTCCGCGCGCTCACGGCTATTCCAGCACTTCGATGCTGTGATTCTGATTGGTGTAGATGCAGATTTCGCCGGCGATCGCCAGCGATTTGGCCACGATCTCCCTGGCCGGCAATTCGGTGTTGTCCAGCAGGGCCTTGCAGGCCGCCTGGGCATAGGCGCCGCCGGAGCCGATCGCAAGGATGCCCTGCTCGGGTTCGAGCACGTCGCCATTGCCGGTGATGACCAGGGAATGCTGGCGGTCGGCCACAGCGAGCATGGCCTCCAACCGGCGCAGGATGCGGTCGGTGCGCCAATCCTTGGCCAGTTCCACAGCGGCGCGCAACAGGTGGCCCTGGTGCTTTTCCAGCTTGGCTTCGAAGCGTTCGAACAGCGTGAAAGCATCGGCGGTACCGCCGGCGAAGCCGGCCAGGATTTTCTCGTGGTACAGGCGCCGCACCTTGCGCGCGCTGGCCTTGATGATGATGCTGCCCAGGGTAACCTGGCCGTCACCGCCCAGTGCGACCTGCTGGCCGCGGCGTACGGATACGATGGTGGTGCCGTGATACTGTTCCATGGCGGTAGGATATGGCGCCGTCGGTGGCGCAAAGGTAGGATATGGCGCCGTCGGCGGCGCAAATCAAGGTGCGGAACGCACTACGGCTTGCGCCGGGCGAGTTTGGCGTAGGCGGTGAAGCCCATGGTCACGAACAGCGTCGCCAAAAGGGGGCTGGGACTGCGCACTTCGACCTGCTTGCCGGCGGTCTTGAGCGCCGCTACCAGATTGAGGAGCGCGCCGGCGGCGATGAAGTCCATGCGTTTGACATGGAATACGTCAATCACCACGGTGTCGCGTTCGGCGGCGAAGTCGCCCACGCCCTTGAGCTGGGGTTCGCCATTGCCCTCGATCTCGCCCTTCAGGTAGAAAGCGTCGTCCGGGGTTTGCTGCGCTTCCGCAGCCGGATCCAGTGCAACGGTGGCCGGCTTTTTGGGTGCCTCGACCCAGGAGGGCGGCGATACTTCATAGGTGATGCAGTAACTGAGGGCGGCTTCTTCGAACTCGGCCTGCATATTGTGTATCTGATGCAAATCGAGCATCAAAAGCCAGAAGGATTCGGAGATGTCCGAGCGACCGACTTCGACCTGACTGGCCAGAACGCCCAGTAGATGCAGGCCGCCCGTATAGTTGACTTCATGGCCGCTCTTGGCAAGCGCGGCCAGACAGGCGCGCATTTGCACGCAGCTATCGGCGCTGATGCTCTCGATCTTGTCGAAGTCGATGCGCAGCACGCGGTTCTTGGTCGCCACCAGGCGCAGGTGATCGAACTGCTTGGCTGAACCGGCATCGAGCCGGCCGCCGAACACGACCTGCGGGCCGCCGCCGGCTTGCGCCGTGACGCTCTTGACCGTGGAGCGATCGTTGAAGGCCGGCGGCGAGGACTCGAAGCGCACCGCGAACTGCAGGGCGCAAGCTTCGAACTCGGCACGCCGGCCCTGGTTTTCAAACAGGTCGAACAGCATGAGCCAGGCCTGCCGGGCCGCCTGCGCGGGCACATCTTCGGCGCCTGCGGCTTCTTCCAAAGCAGTTTGCGCCGCTGTGTCCTGACGGTTGGCATACAGTATCGCCGCTTCTTCGAGTGCCGGCGCTGCCTCGAACGGGCTTTCCTGCACTTCCATCATCATGACGGAATTGGGCGCGCTTTTCTTAGTCGGCGCCGCTGCGTTTGCATTCGCGCCCGGCGCCGTACGCGTCCTGGCAGCGGACAGGGAACCGTGCTCGTTGACCACTTTGGCCGGGCGCCGTTCGCCGGCGCCGCGCGCGCCGTTGGTTGACGCCATTTCGGCCTCGATGTCATCAATCTTGCGCGCGGTATCCGACGCGGAAGGGACGACTGCGGCGCCTTGCGCCGGTTTTTGCCCATCGGCCCGGTTAGGCGTGCGTGGCACTGTGGCCGCCAGCTCGCCTAGCTTGGTCGGCTCGTTGGGCTTCTTGTTGAAGAGGGAAAATGCCAAGGCGGAATATGCGCTCAATGAAGGCTGTAAATCTTGCCAACCTGCATCAGGCGACCAGACTCAAAAGCAAACTTGTACCACAGTTTGGAGGCATTCAAGCGACACGCGCTGGCACGGCAAGGAACGCAAGCGGAAGTGCGCGCATGACAAGCACCTTGATCTTCCGATGGCGACACCACGCATCGCGCCGCCCTCGCACCGAACGATCCGGCACGCGCAGCAGGGAGCATGTTTATTCGCCGTACATCTTCTGCTTGAGTTCGCGTCGCTGCTGGGCTTCGATCGACAGATTCGCGGTCGGCCGGGCCAAGAGGCGTTTCAAGCCGATCGGTTCACCGGTTTCGTCGCAATAGCCGTAGTCGCCGGCGTCGATGCGAGCCAGGGACTGCTCGATCTTCTTCATCAGTTTGCGTTCGCGATCGCGGGTACGCAATTCCAGTGCGTGCTCTTCCTCGATGGTGGCGCGATCGGCCGGATCAGGCACCGACGGGGTTTCGCGCAGGTGCTCGGAGGTCTCGCCGGCATTGGCCAGCAGTTCGTCGCGCAACGTGGCGAGGATGTTGCGAAAAAAGGCCAGCTGGGCCTCGTTCATGTAGTCCTTGACCGGCATGCGCAGCAATTCCGCCTCGGTCGGAACCTTCATCGGCTGTTTGGGTTTGACCGCACTCATGCTGTTTCCTTGCTCGCTGGATGCTGATTTAAGCGGTGGTGCACAGTTCAAGGCCCTTGAGGAATACATCCTTGGGCAGGTTGCGCCCGATAAACACCATTTTACTCGTTCTTTTCTCGTCCGGACCCCATGGTTTGGCCAGATCGCCGCCCATCATCATGTGTACGCCCTGAAACACCACGCGGCGTTCCTGGCCGGCCATGTTGAGCACGCCCTTGTAGCGCATCATGTCCTTCGAATACACCTGGATCATGGCGGATAGGAATTCCTCCAGCTTCATCGAATCGAAGGGTTTGTCGGTCTTGAAGATGAAGGACTGCACCGCGTCGTCGTGCTCGTGGTCTTCGTCATCGAGAAACCCCGGCTCGATTTCGAGAATCGAATTGAGGTTGAAGCCGCGAATGTCGAGAATGTCGGCCAACGGCGTGTTGCCAAAATGCACGCCCTTGATCGGCGCGCGCGGATTCATGCGTTTCAGCCGGTCCTTCAAACGGATCTGCTCGTCCTCCGGTACCAGATCGAGCTTGGATAAAAGAATGCGGTCGGCAAAGCCCACCTGCTCCTGCGCCTCGCGATGCTCATCCAACTGGGTCTGCGCGTGCTTGGCGTCCACCACGGTGACGATCGCATCGAGCAGGTAATACTCGGCGATCGCGTCGTCAATAAAGAAGGTCTGCGCCACCGGCGCCGGATCGGCCAGGCCGGTGGTTTCGATGATCACGCGATCGAACGACAGGGATTTGTCTTCGCGCTTGCGCTTCAAGTCGCCCAGGATGCGCACCAGGTCGCCGCGCACGGTGCAGCAGATGCAGCCGTTGTTCATCTCGATGATCTGCTCCTGCCCCTGTTCGCGCAGCAGGAT
>JAYTDE010000418.1:0-6071 GCA_043736195.1 Burkholderiales bacterium
GCGCGCGACAAGGTGTCGGTGGGACCACCGGGCGGGAAGGGCACGATCCATTTGAGCGATTTGTTGGGCCAGGCCTGGGCCAAGGCGGCTCCGGCGCAGAGGCCGAGAGCGGCGGCGAAAACAATCGCAAGGTGACGGATTTCGAGGGAACGCATGTTGTCTCCGGGGTTGTTCTGCTTTGATGCGCGATTGTAGGCTGTGGCACTTGATCGCGATACGCCGGCCGTATAGGCTTCGGGCTTCCGACACTATCGCCGCGAGTGTGCCATTGAAATCCGCGATCAGCCGCCTGGCCCTGCTGGCCTGTTTGTTCTGCATTGGCGCGAGCGCGCATGCTCAATCGTGTCCGGTCACGCCCGAATCCGACGCGCTGCGCCAGATCGTGCAATGCCTGGGCGGGCAGGACTGCAGGCGGCGCACGGTGGTGGAAACCGGGAATCTCGGCGCCGGCTGCGACAACCAGATCGAGGTCTGGTCATGGCATTCGAATCGCCGTTCGGTCACCATCCGCGACCGCAAGATGTGCCTGTCGCGCCGCAAGGCGGTGCCCGACGCGGGTTTCGTGCATGGTTTGTTGATGCCGATGCAGCCGGTATGCGGCGTCGAGGATCCGCAGTTGTACGCGCCAGGGTCGGCCTTCGAATCGCTCTGGCGCGACGCCTGGGACGCGGCGCGCGCCAGGCTGCCGGAAAACCAGATCACCCTGGCCATCAATCCGCCGACTCTGCGCTCACAAACCCATCTGCACATTCACATCGTGCGCAGCAACAGCCAGACATTCCCGCCGGCCGATACGTTCATGGTCGATCGCCTTGAAGAGGTATGGCGCGCGGCTGATGCATTCGCGCGTGGCAAGCCCGCCATGGCCGGGCGCAATTACGGCATCGCGGTGCGCAAGCGCGGCCTGCGCTTCGAGGTGCTGGTTGAAGCCGGCGCGCCGGTCAATCTGCGCAACCCGGAAGACAAGTACAGCGTCTACGAGGATTGATGCGGCAACTGGTCGCCGCCCTTGACTGCGCGCCGCATCACTGCAGGCGCTCATAGTTTTTCAGGAAATCCTCCGGCGGCGGCATGGTGGCCCACTGGTAGAGCGAATCCGGACCTTCCTCGGCCACTTCGACCTGCCATGGGGACTCCTCGGGAATGAAATCGATGTCCCAGAACAGTTCGTTCAAGCCCATCCAGGGATCGCGTATGTAGTGAAAGTAGTTGGAGCCATAGATGTGGCGGCCAATGCCCCAGGCATCCTTGTAACCGGCGGCGATCATGCGTTCGGCGCATAGCTGCAGCTGGTCGAGGTTGCCCATCTCCCATGAAAGGTGGTGCAGCCCGGGCGCTTCGCTGCTGGCCAGAGCCAAAGTGTGATGGTCGCTGTCGCCAGCGCAGCGCAAGAAGGCGGCGAGGTGATCGCCGATACGGTCCGACAGCTTCATGCCCATGACTTCGGTGTAGAAGCGCACGTCGCGATTGATGTCGGTGGTGAACTTGAGCAAGTGCCCCAACTTGCGTGGAATCGCTTCGATCTTGCGATCCGGGGCGCCGCGCCGCGCCACCCGCTGGTAGTGGGTTCCCGGATTGTTGATCTCGACCGCCGGCCGCTTTTGTTGCGCCGGTTCGGCGGCACGCACATTGAGCAATATGCCGTCCGGATCGCGCAGCCAGATGCCGCCCTCAGGCGCGTGCGCAGGTGCCGCTTCGAGTGCGATGTTGTGACTCGCCAGGTGCTCCATCAGGAAAGGCAGGTCGCCTTCACGGGTGCCCCAGCAGACCCAGGCGATCGACTTGCGCGGGCCATGGATCAGGCGCAGCTGGTCTTGCGTTCGTCCCGGGCAACGCAGGGTCACGCTGCCGTTCTCGACGTGCGATTCAAGGCCCAGGTTGGTGTAGAAGGCGTGTCCGGCCTTGAGGTCGGGTACGTAAAGCGCGACGTGTTGCAGTGAGCGGATCATCTTTTCCCCCTTTTTTGTGTCAGCTTGCCCGGAGGCTTCACGGGCAATGCTCCGCCAACCGCGGCGCGACCGGTTGACGCAGATCAAACTGCGCCGCCATTGGTCGAACCGTGAGGCCGGCGGATGTAAGGGTTTGCAAAGCCGCTTGGAATCGCCCGGTCGGTCGCTGTAAGCTTGCGGTTTTCCCCATCACGGGCCTTTCCATGAAAAGTCTTACGCTGCTGGCCGCCATCGCTGCCCTCGTCGTCGTCGCTGGCGCGCAGGCCACCGGCCTTGCCACCTGCGATTCCGGCAAGCCGGACACCTGGCAACCGCAGGCAAAGCTCGAAGCCATGCTCAAGGAGCGCGGCTGGCAGATCCGCCGCATCAAGATCGATGGCGGCTGCTACGAGGTCTATGCCTTGAACGAAAAAGGCGAGCGGGTCGAGGCCTATTTTCATCCGCTGACCCTGGCACCGGTACCCACCTCGCGTTCGCGCTGAGCGGGGCTGCCTGTGGTGCGTATCTGGGACCCGCTGGTGCGCATCGGCCACTGGACGCTGGTGGCATCGATCGTCGTCGCCTGGTTCACCCGCCACGGCGGCGGCTGGGTGCATGAATGGGCCGGCTATGCGGTGATCGCGGTGGTGCTGGTGCGGCTGGTGTGGGGCTTCATCGGCTCGCGCTACGCCCGTTTCGCCGGCTTCGTGCGCGCCCCTGCATTCACCTTGCGCTATTCACAACTTGTTGTGGCCGGGCGCGAGCCGCGTTATCTCGGGCATAACCCGCTGGGCGGCTGGATGATTGTCGCCTTGCTTGCATGTGCGTTGCTGGCTGCCGCCAGCGGCTGGCTCTACACCACCGACCGTTTCTGGGGTGTGGAATGGGTCGAGGACCTGCACGCAGGCTTGTCCGACCTGCTGTTCGCGCTGGCCGGCCTGCACTTGGCCGGCGTCGTCGTCGAAAGTTGGCGCCATCGCGAGAACCTGGTGGCTGCCATGGTGCATGGCAAAAAGCGCGCCGCGGCGCCGGACGACGTCGCTTGACTCGCAGTCGCGCCCGCAGCGCGGCGGGTAGCGGTTTCTCTGCTGCGCAGCAGCATGAGATCAGGGTGAATCAGGATTGCACCGGCGTGGTCGTGCGTGACAACATCAGCTGTGGTGCGCATGATGTGCGCCGACATTCACAAAATCGAGGACACAAAGCCATGAAGATCTTTTTTCGCCGTCGCATCAAGCTGGCCTGGGTGTTGGGGGCAATGTTCACCTGCTCGGCCTTGGCGCAGCAAGCCGCTTTCCCGACCAAGCCGATCAAACTGGTGGTGACGGTCAACCCCGGCAACACCGGCGACACCCGTTCGCGACAGATCGCCGAGAAACTCGGGCCGCTCCTGGGTGGCACGGTGGTGGTCGAGAACCGGCCCGGCGCCAGCGGCAACATCGCCGCCGAATTCGTGGCGCGCGCGCCGGCCGACGGCTACACCATCCTCATGGGCCATGTGTTCAACATGACCTGGAACCCGCATTTGCTGAAAATGAATTTCGATCCGCTCAAGACCCTGACCGGCATCACCATGGTCTCGGCCGGCCCGCCGCTGCTGGTGGCGCATCCGAGCATGCCCTTCAACACCGTAGGCGAGATGATCGCCTATGCCAGGGCCAATCCGGGCAAGCTCAACATGGGCGGCACCACCGGCGCGGTGGCGCATGTGGTGACCGAAATGATGAAGCAAAGCACCGGCGCCAACATCACTTTCGTTCCCTACAAGGCGGCCGGCGGCCAGATCACCACCGATGTGGTGGGCAACGTGATCCAGCTCTATTTCGACTGGACCGTGACGCTGCAGCAATTGATCAGCACCGGCCGCGTCAAGGCGCTGGGCGTGGCCAGCGACAAGCGGCTGACGGCGATGCCCAACGTTCCCACCTTCGCCGAAAGCGGTTATCCGGGTGGGCTCGATGTGCCGTCGTGGCAGGGGTTTTACGCGCCTGCCGGCACGCCCAGGGAGATTCTCGCGCGCATCGCCACCGAAACCGCCAAGGTGCTCAACATGCCGGACATCAAGAACTCGTTCGAGTCCAGCGGCGCGGTGATCGGCGGCAACACGCCGGAGCAGTTCAACGCGCTGACGCTGGCGGAGTATGAGCGCTGGGGCAAGGTGATCAGGCAGGCCGGCATCAGGCTGGACTGACGCGCGTACCCCGGTGATGGTCTCAGGGCTGTCGCGCTGCTGTCCCCAGAATGGCCGCGATCGGTAAGCGATAGCTTGTGCCATCGCGGTAGGGCGCCATGCCGCGCTCGATCGCAGCGACGATCGCGCCGGCCTTTGCGGCCGGCTGCGAACGCAAGGTGGTGGAAAGCCGAACCGTACCGGCGATCAGCATTTCGGTGAGTTGTCTGGCCGAATCGATGCGGATGTGCGTGCGCACGACGCTGACAGTGGATGCGCCCGCGGCGAAGCCAGCCTCTTTGAGCAGATCGGCGCAGGCCGAGACCTGGTTGACGGCGCCGCCGGGGGCCACCGGCAGCGCGGCGCCCGGATCACCGGCTGCGCGCACCGCACTCACGACGATGCTGTGCATGACATGCATTTCCGGCGGCGCCCAGGTCGTGAAGCCGAGACGTCCGCCGCTCCTCAACACGCGCCGCGCTTCGGCAAGTGCGCGGACGGGATAGGGAAAGTGGTGCAACCCGAAGCCGATGACCACTGCGTCGAAAGTGTCATCTTCAAACGGCAGGGCTTCGGCGTCGCCTTCACGAAACGTCAAGGCCGGGTAGCGTCGCCTTGCTTCTGCCACCATGTTGGGCGAGAAGTCCATGCCAGTCACTTTTGCGCCGCGTGCCGCTGCCGCGCTGCTGACAAGGCCGGGGCCGCAGGCGACATCGAGCAGCCCGGTGCCGGCGTGAATGGCGAGCGCATCGAGCAGCGCCGGTACAAACGCGTTGCTGACCGCCCCGAAGGTTTCGGCGTAGGCAGCCGCGGCGCGTTCCCAGCCAGCGTGTTCGAATTCGCCGTACGGATGTCTGGGAAGGCTGGCTGGCATGCTCTGGTTCCTATGCAACCGATGCCTGGTTCGGCACTTGCATTTCCGGCCCTGTCATGAAGTCGCCAGTGGCTCATGTTGTTCGATGCGTGCCGCTTCGGCACGCAGCAGGGCTTCGAACTCCGCGCTGCGGGCGCGCGGCATCGCCTGCGCCCGCCCGACAATGCTGATCGAAGCGAACGGCCGGCCGTGGCTGTCCATCAGCGGCACGCCAAATGCATGAATGCCCGGTACCAGGTCGCCCAGGTTGACGCCGAACCCAAGCCTTCGCGAGCGGCGCAGCATCTTTTGCACCGCGGCCAGGCGCGGCGCGCTGAAGCTCCGCAGCTGTCGCAGGTTGGCCTGCGCGATATGTTCCTGCTCTGCTTCGGGCAACGCCAGCAACATGGCCACGCCGCCTGCCGATACCAGCAGCGGGCGACGCGTGCCCACCTCGATGGACAAGCCCATGATCGTGGCGGCGCCGGCGCGGTCGACGCAGACGAACTCGTCGCCACTGGGCAGAAACAGCAACGCCACACCCGGAGAACTGCGCGCCAGGTGCGCCAGCGACGGCGCGCAGTGTTTTGCAAGACTTGCCAGGCGCGGAACCCCGAGCCCCAGTTCGAACAGCAGCGGGCCGGGGAGGTAGTGCCGGTCCCCGCCCCGTTGCTCGACCAGGCGCTCGCGCACCAGGCCGGCCAGCATGCGGTGCGTGCTGCCCTTGTCGAAGCAGCAAAATCCCGCCAGGTCAGTGAGTCGCCAGCCCTGCATCGGGCGTGTGGCCACAGCCTTGAGCAGCACTACCGAGCGCGCGAGGGTCTGGGTGCCGCGGACGATGGAATCCTGCATGCTTTACTCGAATGTCGACGTGAATTTGCTGTCTCGCAACAAGTTTCACATTGTAAAACATTGCATTCGGTCGATCCACTTCGCGCGGCTTGCTTGATGCAATATCTGCGGTGATCAAAGGCTGGTCAAATGCTGCTGCGAATGTTGCGGCTCGATTACACGAGGAACGAAGCATGGCGGTGGCGACACGACATTCACTTGCGGAGTCGGTGGACCCTTTCCAGTTCTGCTACGACCAGGGCTGGACCGACGGCCTGCCGGTGATTCC
>JAYTDE010000419.1:0-2335 GCA_043736195.1 Burkholderiales bacterium
GCCGGCGATGCCGCTCAACACACCGGATTCCCTGGTGGCCGATGCGCATTTGCAGGCAACCGGCTTTTTCAGCTTCACCGATCATCCGAGCGAGGGGCGGCTGCGGCAGATGGCCTACCCCAGCACCTGGTCGGAAACGCAGCCGGGGGCAACCCGGCATGTGCCGCGCCTGGGCGAGCACAGCGCCCAGGTGCTGCGCGAGATCGGCTACGAGGAAGATAAAATCGCCGCGTTGATCGCAAGCGGTGCGAGCGCGATAGCGCCCGACGCGCCTTCGCAAACACAAACCTGAAACCAGAGGAGAACACAGCATGGCAGGCATGTACTACGAGGAATTCAAGGTGGGGATGGAATTCAAGCACCCACTCACGCGCACGGTGACGGAGATGGACAACATCATGTTCTGCGCCATGACCCACAACCCGCAGCCGCTGCATCTTGACGAGGAGTTTTCCAAGAAGACCGAATACGGCCAGCGCATCGTCAACAGCCTCTTCACCCTCGGCCTGGTGATTGGCGTGACCGTCGCCGACACCACGCTCGGCACCACCCTGGGCAACCTGGGCATGACCGACATCCGTTTCGTCAACCCGGTGTTTCATGGCGACACCGTTCATGTGGTCACTCGCATCAAGGACATGCGCGAGAGCAAGTCACGGCCCAACGCCGGGCTGGTGGTGTTCGAGCACTTCGGCTTCAACCAGCGCGACCGCGAGATCGCCTACGTGGTGCGCACCGGTTTGATGATGAAGAGGCCGGCATGATCATCCGCTCGTGGCTCTTCGTACCCGGCGACAGCGAACGCAAGCTGGCAAAGGGGCGCGACAACCCGGCTGACGCGCTGATCCTCGACCTGGAGGATTCGGTCGCGGACGAGCGCCAGCAAATCGCGCGCGAGATGACCTGCGCGTATCTCAAGTCGCGGCCGGATCGCCAGCGCCAGAAGCTGTGGGTGCGCATCAACCCGCTCGACAACCCGCTGTCGCTGCCCGACCTGGCGGCGGTGATGCCCGGCGCGCCCGACGGCATCTGCCTGCCCAAGGTGTATTCGGCCAAGGATGTCGGCACCCTTCACAACTACCTGTCTGCCCTCGAAGCGCGCGAAGGCCTGCCCCTGGGCAGCACCAAGATCCTCTGCGTGGCCACCGAAACCGCGGCATCGCTCCTGACCTTCCACACCTACCTGGAAGGCGTGTCGGACCGGCTGGTGGCGATGACCTGGGGCGGCGAAGACCTGGCCGCGGCACTTGGCGCCAGCGACAACCGCAACCCGGCCACCGGCGAATACGACGACCCCTACCTGATGGCCAAGTCGCTGTGCCTGGCCACCGCGCGCGCGATTCACGTGCAACCGGTGGGCGTGGTGTACGTGAACTTCCGCGACCTGGCTGGTTTGGAGGCCGATTGCCTGCGTGACCGTCGCGCCGGCTTCATTGGCAAGATCGCGATTCATCCGGACCAGGCGGCGGTGATCAATCGCGCCTTCACGCCTTCGGACGCGGAAGTGACATTCGCGCGCCGCGTGGTCGACATTTTCGAGAAGAATCCGGGCCTGGGTACCGTGGGGCTGGATGGCAAGATGCTCGACATGCCGCACCTGAAGCAGGCGCGCAACCTGCTTTCGCTGATGGAGCAGATCAATGCGCTTGGCTAGGTGGCAAGCACAGTTGCCGTGCCGGTGGCGCATGAAGTTGCCCGCATGAGCGCGCCCGCCCGGCCGCCCGAAGGGAGCGCTCATCCTCCCGCGGGGAGGATGTCACTTGAGTGATAGAAGGGTAGTCAAATGAGCGGCGCACTGGACGGCATTCGCGTGGTCGACATGTCGACCGTGGTGATGGGGCCCTGGGCCTCGCAGATGCTGGGCGACATGGTGGCCGACGTGATCAAGGTCGAGACGCCCGGCGGCGACATCGCGCGCGGCATGGGTCCGTACCGCAATGCCGGCATGGCGGCTGTGTATCTTTCGATCAACCGCAACAAGCGCAGCGTGGTGCTCGACCTCACCACCGATGCCGGGCGCGAGGCGCTGTTTCGCATCGTGGCCACGGCGGACGTGTTCCTGCACAACATGCGGCCGCGCATCGCCGAGAAGTTCGGCGTCGACTACCCGAAGTTCGCCGCCCGCCAGCCGGAGCTGATCTATTGCGCGGCCTATGGTTTTCGGCGCGACGGTCCGCTGGCCGACAAGCCCGCCTACGACGACATCATCCAGGCCGCCTGCGGCATTGCCGACCTGCAGTCGGTAACCTCCGACCAGCCGCGCTTCGTGCCCACCATCATGGCCGACAAGACCACCGCCTACAACGTGGCGCTGGCGATCCTGGCGGCATTGGTC
>JAYTDE010000420.1:0-10397 GCA_043736195.1 Burkholderiales bacterium
AAATCTGGGTTGACGCGGCCAACCAGCGTGTTGGCGGGGGCGTTCCCGGCCGCGTCGCCGCGCAGGCAGGCGGGCACGGACCGTTCGCAGGCTACAGCATGTCTCGGGCCGGCACTTCAGGCACAAGATTCTAGATGGGTGCGTGCGGATGGTCTTGATCAGGTTTTGGGTGCCTTGTTTCGCCGGGTTCTTGTTGGCCTTGAACGTCGCTCTGGTGCAAGCACAGGATGCTCCCGATGTCATCATCAAGCGGGCGGTCGATGAAGTGACAACGGCCATCAAGGCCGACCGTGACATTCAGAACGGCAACCGGCACAAGATCAACGCGCTGGTCGACAACAAGATCGTGCCTTATGTGAATTTCCCGCGCATGACGCAGTCCGCTGTAGGTCGCCACTGGTCGCGCGCGACACCGGAGCAGCAACAGGCCTTGACCCGCGAGTTCAAGGGGTTGTTGACCAATACCTACTCGGGTGCCTTTTCGACCTACCGGGCCGATACCGTTATTGAATACAAGCCACTGCGCATGCAACCCGGGGATACCGACGCTGTGGTGCGTTCAACTGTGAAGGCGGGTGCCGGCGAGCCGATCCAGTTGGACTACTACCTCGAAAAATTCGAAGGCGGCTGGAAGGTGATAGATCTCAATATACTCGGTGCGCGCCTGGTCGAAACCTACAAGAACCAGTTCAATTCGGAAATCGCTTCGAATGGCATCGACGGGTTGATCAAGGCGCTGATTGCCAAGAACCGCACCATCGAAGCGAGAAGCAAGTCATAAGTTTCGGATGTCCGTGCATCGCCCAGGTCGGGCTGCTGCCTGTGGGCGCCTGAGCGATTTGCGTGAGCCAACTGTGGCCATTGCCCGCCACCACTACTTTGAGTCGAAGAACATCGAATGCCGTTTGTCCTCCCCGCACGTGTCTTGATGGCTGATGCCCCATCGTTGCTGGCGCGCGGCAGCGCCGCCCTGCGTGCGGGTGAGCTGACGTTTGACTTGGCCGCGGTGACCGAGTGCGACTCGAGCCTCCTGGCTTGCATCAACGAATGGCGGCGTGAGTCGGCGCGGCGGAATGCCGGCGCCGTGCGAGTCGTCAACCCGCCAGATGCGATCAAACGGATCGCCCGTCTCTATGCGGTCGAGACCCTGACTCTCGGCTGAACTTGAGGCTAGCCTGAAAGCTCGTTGGCCCGCATGCGAACGCTGGCCGGGCAAGTGTTTCCAGCGCCTCTTTTCCAATGACCTACGCGATTGAAGCCCGTGCCGTGCACAAGCGCTTTGGCGCCATCGCGGCCTTGGACGGCGTTGATCTGACTATCGAACGGGGTGAGTTTTTCGGCTTGCTGGGGCCCAATGGCGCCGGCAAGACCACCCTGATCTCGATCATCGCCGGCCTGACCCGCGCTGACAGCGGGCAAGTGAAAATCATGGGGCACGACGTGATCGCCGAATACCGGCTTGCACGCGCAAATCTTGGGGTGGTACCGCAAGAACTGGTGTTTGATCCGTTTTTTACCGTGCGTGAGACCCTGAGCTTTCAGTCCGGGTATTACGGTTTGCGCAGCAACGGCGCCTGGATCGACGAGATCCTAGAAAATCTCGGCCTCACCGACAAGGCAAATGCCAACATGCGCAGCTTGTCCGGTGGCATGAAGCGCCGGGTTCTGGTGGCGCAAGCCCTGGTGCACCGTCCGCCGGTGATCGTGCTTGACGAGCCGACCGCTGGCGTCGATGTTGAGCTGCGCCAGACCCTTTGGAAATTTGTCGCGCGCCTGAACCAGGACGGGCACACCATTGTCCTGACCACCCACTATCTCGAAGAGGCCGAAACCCTGTGCGGGCGTATCGCCATGCTCAAGGGCGGCCGGGTGGTTGCACTGGACCGCACCGCGGAGTTGCTCAAGCGGCATGCCAGTGCTTATTTGCGTCTCAAGGTGGGCGGCGCACTACCGGCGGTGTTGCTGGCGCTCAGACCGAGCGAATCGGATGGAACCTATCGTTTCAGATTGCGCAACCATGATGGTGTCGATGCCGTGCTCGCACCGATCCGGGTGGCCGGCCTGCATATCGAAGACCTGGCCATCGAAGCCCCCGACCTCGAAGACGTGTTCGTGCAGGTCATGGCCGGCCAATCCGCATGAGCGCTCACTACCGGCCGCCCGAAGGGGGCGCTCATCCTCCCTCCGGGAGGATGTCACGCAGTGACAGCAGGGTAGTCCAATGAGCCTGCCTTCGCGCGATATTGCGGGCAGCGGCTTCGGCATGCTTCTGTACAAGGAGTTGTTACGCTTCTGGAGGGTCAGTGCGCAGACCGTCACCGCGCCGGTGCTCACATCGATGCTCTATCTGATGATCTTTTCCCATGTACTTCAGGCGCAAGTGCAGGTGTATGCCGATGTAGCCTATGCGGCGTTTCTGGCGCCTGGCCTTGTGATGATGGCGATGTTGCAAAATTCCTTCGCCAACAGTTCGTCCTCGTTGATTCAATCGAAGGTCACTGGCAACCTGGTGTTCGTTCTTTTGCCGCCGATCACCCACCTGGAATTTTTCGCAGCCTACGTCATCGCCGCGATCGTGCGCGGCCTGTGTGTCGGCGCAGGTGTATTCGTGGTGACCCTCTTTTTCGCGACGCCTGCGCTGGGCTCGCCCGGCTGGATCCTTGTTTTCGCCCTTCTCGGATGTGCTTTGATGGGCGCGGTGGGCTTGCTCGCAGGCATTCTGGCCGAGAAATTCGACCAGATCGCTGCCTTCCAGAATTTCTTCATCCTGCCGGCCACTTTCCTCTCAGGTGTGTTCTACTCGATTCATTCGCTGCCCCCTTTTTGGCAGAAAGTGTCGCATCTCAACCCGTTTTTCTTCATGATTGATGGTTTTCGCTTCGGCTTTTTCGGGCAGAGTGATGTGTCGCCATGGCTATCATTGGGTGTGGTCGGCACCTGTTTCCTAGGCATCGCCAGCGCATTGCTTCTGATTCTCAAACGCGGCTACAAACTCAGATACTAAAAGGCAGGCAAGAAATGGTGACACCGGAATATGTGCGGGATCTGATCGCGCAAGGCATCGCATGCGATCATCTTGAAGTCGATGGCGACGGCGCCCACTTCGAGGCCGTGATCGTGAGCAAGTCGTTCGACGGCAAGTCGCGGGTTGCGCGCCATCAGTTGGTCAACCAGGCCCTGGGGGCGCAGATGGGCAACGAGATCCATGCCTTGTCGATGAAGACGCTGACACCGGGCGAATGGAAGGCTGGCTGAGAGCTTGAAACGGAATCGTGGCGACCGGACGCAAGCGCGTCGAGACGCACGGCCGACTCTCATGCGGCGACCATCGCGGGCGAGACTGGCCCGCGTGGCAGACTTGTTCTCACGCTCTGAGGCAGGCGATGGATAAGCTGGTCATTCAGGGCGGGGAGCGCCTGCGCGGCGAGATTCCGATATCGGGCGCCAAGAACGCCGCGCTGCCGATGATCTGCGCGGCGTTGCTTACCGCCGACGCGCTTGAGGTCGACAACGTTCCGGCCCTGCATGACGTGGCGACGATGCAAAAGCTGCTGGCCCAAATGGGTGTGCGGATCGAAGGCGCGGCCGGCAATCTCAAGCTGGACGCGGCGCGTGTTGATCGCCCCGAAGCGCCCTACGAGCTCGTCAAGACCATGCGCGCTTCGATCCTGGTGCTGGGGCCGCTTCTCGCGCGCTTCGGCAGCGCCCGCGTTTCATTGCCAGGCGGTTGCGCAATCGGCGCGCGGCCGGTGGATCAGCACATCAAGGGGCTGGAAGCGCTGGGTGCCGAAATCCGCGTCGAGCATGGCTATCTGGTGGCGCAGGCGCGCCGGCTCAAGGGCGCGCGCATCGTGACCGACATCGTGACTGTGACCGGCACTGAAAACCTGATGATGGCAGCTAGCCTGGCCGATGGTGAAACAGTGATCGAGAATGCCGCACGCGAGCCGGAAGTGGTCGATCTGGCGAACTGCCTCAACGCCATGGGAGCACGGATCAACGGCGCCGGCTCCGATCGTATCGTCGTGCGCGGTGTCGAGCGCCTGCACGGCGCGCGTTATCGCGTGATGGCCGACCGCATCGAAACCGGGACGTTTCTTACCGCAGTCGCGGCTGCCGGCGGTGATGTTCTGCTGACCGGTGCCAGGCCCGATACCCTCGAAGCGGTGCTCGACAAACTTGCCGAGGGCGGTGCGCGCATCGAGACCCTGCCCGACCGTATTCGCATCGTGGCGCGGCGTCGCCCGCGCGCGATCAACTTGCGCACCGCACCCTATCCTGCCTTTCCCACCGACATGCAGGCGCAGTTCATGGCGCTTAACGCGATCGCCGAAGGCACCGGTGTTGTGACGGAAACGATTTTCGAGAATCGCTTCATGCATGCCCAGGAATTGCAGCGCCTGGGCGCGCAGATCGAGATCGAGGGCAACACGGCGATCGTCAAGGGGGTTCGCACGCTGACCGGGGCCACCGTGATGGCCACCGACCTGCGCGCTTCGGCCTCGCTGGTAGTGGCCGGCCTGGTGGCGCAGGGTGAAACGGTGATCGATCGCATCTATCACCTCGATCGCGGCTACGAGGCGCTCGAGGCCAAGTTGTCGGCCGTGGGCGCGCGTGTGACGCGACAGCGTTGAGCCGCGCGCAGCGTTCGCGGACGAGTATCCGCAAGGCGAGCGTCGGGTAAAATCCCGTCTTTGTCTCAAGTCTCGCGAAGCCTTATTGTGATTACCCTGGCCCTCTCCAAAGGGCGCATCTTCGAGGAGACTTTGCCTCTCCTGGCCGCAGTCGGCTTGCGCGTGGCTGTCGATCCTGAAAAGTCGCGTGAGCTGATACTGCCGACCAACCGGCCGGATGTCCGTGTCATCATCGTGCGAGCGTCCGACGTGCCGACCTATGTTCAGTACGGCGCCGCCCATCTGGGTGTGGCCGGGTCGGATGTGCTGCTCGAGCATGATGCCAGGAACGGTAGCGACGGTCTGTACCGGCCGGTTGATTTGGGCATCGGCCGTTGCCGGCTGATGGTGGCGGTGCCCGAGGCGTTCGACTACGACAACGCGGTACGCCGTGGTGCGCGGATTCGCGTGGCGACCAAGTACGTAAGCGTGGCGCGCGAACACTTCGGCAACAAGGGCATGCATGTCGACCTGATCAAGCTGTACGGGTCGATGGAACTGGCGCCGCTGATCGGTCTGGCGGAAGTGATTGTCGATCTGGTATCCACCGGTGCGACCTTGAAGGCCAACGGTTTGCGCGCGGTCGAGGAAATCTGCAGCGTATCTTCGCGCCTGATCGTCAATCAGGCCGCGCTCAAAACCAGACGTCCGGCGGTGCAGGGCCTGATCGACGCCTTCGCGGCAGCCGCAAAATGACTCTTGCAGTGCGTCGCCTGGATAGTTCCGGCAGCGGGTTCGCGGCGCAATTGAAAGCGCTGCTCGCGTATTCGGCGGCGGAGGACGCGGGCATCGAGCGCGCCGCACAGGAAATTCTTGCGGATGTGCGGATGCGTGGTGATGCGGCTGTGCTCGACTACACGGCGCGGTTCGACGGCCTCACGGCGCGCTCAATGGACGAACTGCGCATCCCGGTCGCGCAAACACGCGCCGCCCTGGCCGCGTTGCCGATCCGCCAGCGGGCCGCGCTGGAAGCGGCGGCCGAACGCATCCGCGCCTATCACCAGCGGCAGGCCACCAGCTCCTGGCGCTACACCGAGGCCGATGGCACCGAACTGGGTCAGAACATCACGCCGCTCGACCGTGCCGGCCTCTACGTCCCGGGCGGCAAGGCCGCTTATCCGAGCTCGCTCCTGATGAACGCGATTCCGGCCAAGGTGGCCGGTGTCGCCGAACTCGTCATGGTGTCGCCGGCACCGGCCGGCCACACCAATCCGCTGGTTCTGGCGGCGGCGGCGATCGCCGGCGTCGATGTGATTTACAGCATCGGTGGCGCGCAGGCAATCGGCGCGCTGGCATACGGCACCCAGACCATTGCGCAGGTCGACAAGATCGTGGGACCAGGCAACGCCTACGTGGCGGCAGCCAAGCGCCGGGTGTTCGGCACGGTGGGCATCGACATGATCGCCGGGCCCTCGGAAATCCTGGTGATCGCGGATGGTTGTGCCGACCCCGATTGGGTGGCCATGGATTTGTTCAGCCAGGCCGAGCATGACGAGATCGCGCAGGCCATCCTGCTGTGTCCCGACCCGGCCTATATCGAACGCGTGGGGCTAAGTATCGAGCGCCTGCTGGAAACCATGCCGCGGCGCGACATCATTGCCAAATCCTTGTCAGGGCGCGGTGCGCTGATACGCACCCGGGATCTGGCCGAAGCTTGCGCGGTGGCCAACGACATCGCGCCGGAGCACCTGGAACTGGCGGTTGCCGATCCCGAAGCCTTGCTGCCGCTGATTCGTCACGCCGGTGCGATCTTCATGGGGGTGCATTCCAGCGAGGCGCTGGGCGACTATTGCGCCGGGCCCAACCACGTGTTGCCGACCTCGCGCACCGCGCGTTTTTCCTCGCCGCTGGGGGTCTATGATTTCCAGAAGCGCTCCAGCATCATCAAGGTTTCGCCGGCCGGCGCGGCGACCCTGGGACGTATCGCCTCCGAACTGGCGCACGGCGAGGGCTTGCAGGCACACGCGAAGTCAGCCGAATACAGGATTCCCTGAGGTTTTTCGTTCAATCCGGCGGTGCTGCGCCGCCAATGCGTTTTCCCCACCGCATCCGACCACGACATGCATGCCATGAACACCATCCAGAACATCATTCGGCCAGAGGTTCTTGCCATGGGCGCCTATCCGGTGGCCGACGCCACCGGCATGGTCAAACTCGACGTGATGGAGAGCCCCTACACGCTGCCGGACTGGCTGGCTCGCGAAGTCGGCGATACCGTGTCCAGATTGGCCCTCAACCGCTACCCGGTGCCGAGCATGACGCGCCTGCGTGCCTTGATCGCCGAGAAAATGGGTGTGCCACAGGGCTTTGAGGTGCTGTGCGGCAACGGCTCCGACGAGTGTATCCAGTTCATCACAGCCGCCTGTGCCCGTGAGGGTGCGGTGGTGATGGCGCCGTCGCCTTCGTTCGTGATGTTCCAGATGCATGCCTTGTTCTATCGGCTCAAGTTCGTGCCGGTGAGCTTGCGCGATGATTTTTCGCTCGATGTCGACGCTTTCGTCGCTGCGATGGCCGTGCACAAACCGGCGCTTACGTGGATCGCTTACCCGAACAATCCGACTGGCAGCCCGTTTTCGATGCGCGAAGTCGAACGCATCGTGCGCGCCGCTCCTGGCCTGGTGGTGATTGACGAGGCCTATCAACCCTTTGCCATTGATTCCTTCATGCCGCGACTGGTGGAATTTCCGAACATGGTGGTCATGCGCACGGTCTCGAAGATCAGCCTGGCAGGTGTGCGCCTGGGCTATGTGGCTGGCAGTCCGGGATGGATTGGCGAGTTCGACAAGACCCGTGCGCCGTTCAACATCAGCGTTCTGGCCGAGGCGGTAGCGATCAAGATCCTGGAAAACAAGCAGGTTCTCGACGAGCAGGCGGCGCGCGTGCTGGCCGAGCGCGCCGTGGTCGCGCGTGCACTGGCGGGGCTGGCGGGACTGCAGCAGTATCCGAGTGCCGCCAACTTCATCTGCGTGCGCATTGAAGGGCCGCCAGGGAGCGGGACAACGGTATTCGAAAGCATGAAGCGGCAGAGGGTGCTGGTGAAGAACTTCTCCGGTGGCCATCCCATGCTGGATAATTGTCTGCGTCTGACCATTGGATCGCCAACTGAAAATCGTGCGATGCTCGCCGCTCTTGAAGTTGCGTTATCCGATGGATGACGCGGGGCGCGGACACGCGCGAATGCGCAAGTGCGGATACAGTGTCGTGTCCTGCGCGCGAACGCGTAAGCCAGTGTGGTCGAATTTCGACGGCCCGTTGAACTCATTTCAATCAAGCGCTCAGGGCGGGCGCCTTGATTCCGCAGGAAAGCCAAAAGCATGAGAACCGCTGAAGTCACGCGCAACACCAAGGAAACGCAGATTCGGGTGCGCCTCAATCTGGATGGCAGCGGTCAGGCCGCGTTTGTCACCGGTGTGCCATTTCTGGATCACATGCTCGACCAGATCGCCCGCCACGGGCTGATGGATATCGACGTCGCTGCCAGCGGCGACCTGCACATCGACGCCCACCATACGGTCGAGGACATCGGCATCACCCTGGGGCAGGCGTTCGCGCTGGCGATCGGCGACAAGAAGGGTGTGCGTCGCTATGGGCATGCCTACGTGCCGCTGGATGAGGCGCTGTCCCGCGTGGTGATCGATCTTTCGGGGCGTCCCGGGCTTGAGTTTCACGTCGACTTCAAGCGCTCGATGATCGGCGCCTTCGACGTCGATCTGGCGCACGAGTTCTTCCAGGGCTTCGTCAATCATGCGCTGGTGAGTCTGCACATCGATAACCTGCGCGGCGAGAATGCGCATCATCAATGCGAAACCGTGTTCAAGGCATTCGGGCGGGCATTGCGCATGGCGTGCGAAGCCGATCCCCGCGCCGCCGACAGCATCCCCTCGACCAAAGGCACGCTCTAGGCGCCGTGCCGCGGCGGCCGGTTTTGCCAATCTTTCTTAGCCTGGACTCCCGATGCAAACCGTAGCAGTCATCGATTACGGCATGGGCAACCTGCGTTCGGTCGCGAAAGCGATCGAGCACGTGGCACCCGCTGCCAAGGTGGTGGTGACCCATGACCCGCTGGTGATCGGGGGCGCCGATCGCGTGGTCTTTCCGGGTCAGGGCGCGATGCCGGATTGCATGCGCGAGATGAGCGCTTCGGGATTGCGCGAGGCGGTGGTCGCAGCCGCCGCGAGCAAGCCGTTTCTGGGCATCTGCATCGGTATGCAGATGCTGTTCGACTTCAGTGCCGAGGGCGATACGCCCGGCCTGGGTGTCATCGGCGGCCAGGTGCGCCGATTCCCTGCCGGCATGACCGCAGGAGACGGCGCACGGCTCAAGGTGCCGCATATGGGCTGGAATCAGGTCGCCCAGGATCGGCAGCATTCCTTGTGGAACGGCATTGCCGACGACAGCCGCTTTTACTTCGTGCACAGCTTTTATCCCGACCCGGCCGACCTCAAGGTGTGTGCCGGTTCGGCGGACTATGGGATACACTTTACTTGTGCAGTTGCGCAAGGCAATATTTTCGGCGTACAGTTCCACCCTGAAAAAAGCCATGTGGCCGGTCTTAGACTCTTTGCAAATTTCGTCGCCTGGAAGCCGTAGGAAATGCCTAGCGAGTTCCCCATATGCGGACGATCGAAGCGATTGTCGATGTCGTCCAACAGTCGCGCAGCCCAAGCTTCCACCCTGTGCGTTCGTACGGTGCTTCCCTAGAATATCGCGTGCCAATGTCGTGAATCAATCCGTTCCTCCGACTTCCTCATCGATGGCGTTGGCCGCAAAGCCCCTCGTGAATACCATCCTGGTAAGAGCATGTTGATCATCCCCGCGATTGACATCAAGGACGGACATTGTGTTCGTCTGAAGCAAGGCGACATGAACGACGCCACGCTGTTTTCCGAAGCGCCGGCGACGATGGCGGCGCACTGGAAGGCGCAGGGAGCCAAACGCTTGCACATCGTCGATCTCAACGGCGCGGTAGCCGGCAAGCCGAAGAACGAGGCGGTCATCAAGGCCATCATCGCCACCGCCGGGGACGACATGCCGGTACAACTGGGCGGTGGTATTCGCGATCTGGACACGGTTGAGCGTTACCTCGACCATGGCATCACCTATGTGATCATCGGCACCGCCGCGGTCAAGAACCCCGGTTTCCTGCATGATGCTTGCGGCGCCTTTCCCGGGCACATCATTGTCGGGCTCGATGCGCGCGACGGCAAGGTCGCAACCGACGGCTGGAGCAAGTTGACCGGCCATGATGTGATCGATCTGGCGCGCAAGTTCGAGGATTATGGCGCCGAGGCGATCATCTACACCGACATCGGGCGCGACGGTATGCTGGGCGGCATCAATATCGATGCGACTTTGCGCCTTGCGCAGGCGATGAAGATCCCGGTCATCGCCTCGGGTGGCCTGGCCAGCGTAGAGGATATCCGCGCCTTGAAGGCGATCGAGGGTGAAGGTGTGGTCGGCGTGATCGCGGGCCGTGCGGTATACGACGGCACGCTTGATTTCAAGAAGGCTTTGGCCGAAGCCGGAAAGTAGTCGCGCCAGATGGTGCCGCCGCGACGCCCCAAGTAATCCGCCGACGGTTATTGCAGTCGGGTCCGTTTGCCCAACACCTTCGTTTTGTATCTCAGTGCTTGCCGCCAGAAAAACACCATGCTTGCAAAACGAATCATTCCATGCCTCGATGTAACGGCGGGCCGCGTCGTCAAAGGCATCAATTTCGTCCAC
>JAYTDE010000421.1:0-5812 GCA_043736195.1 Burkholderiales bacterium
GATGGAAACCGGCTACCAGCGCGGCCAGATCCAGGAGCAGTCGATGTTCTACGAGCACAAGAAGCACGACGGCTCCTACCCGATCATCGGCGTCAACACCTTCCGCAATCCGCATGATTCCGGGATGCCGCAGAGCATCGAGCTGATCCGCTCCACCGAAGAGGAAAAGCAGTCGCAGTTGGCCAGGCTGGCCGCCTTCCATGAACGCAACAAGGAGGTGGCGCCGAAGATGCTGGGCGAGTTGCAGCAGGCGGTGATCGACAACCGCAATGTGTTCAGCGTGTTGATGGACGCGGCGCGGGTCTGTTCGCTGGGGCAGATCACCGACGCGCTGTTCCAGGTCGGCGGGCAGTATCGGCGCAGCATGTAGGACGACGTAAGCGATTGCGTGGCACAGCGCCTGGTAGCAGTCGACCCGGCGGGTGAGGCGGGCGGCGAGGTCATCAAAGGCGAGCCGGCAGCCGTTTTTCGACCCCGCCATCTGCCCGATCGGGCGATATTATCCTTGCATTTTTAACATGGCATATTCAAAATGCAAGGATGTTTGACCGAATTGCACTCGAAAAAGTCCAGCTTGAACTCGGGCGCAGCCCGGCGGTGGCCATTCTTGGGGCGCGCCAGGTTGGCAAAACGACGCTTGCCCGACAGATCGCCGCCCTGCGTTCGGACGCGCTTTACCTCGACCTCGAAAACAATGATGACCGCGCGCGGCTTGCACAACCCGGCGCCTTCTTCAGGGCCAACCGCGCACGCATGGTGGTGCTGGACGAAATCCAGAACGTGCCTGAGCTGTTCGGCCAGATGCGCGGCGAGATCGACGACGATCGCCAGTCCGGGCGGTTCCTGATTCTGGGCTCGGCGTCGTTTAGCCTGCTGCGACAAAGCCAATCGCTTGCCGGCAGGTTGGCGCTTGTCGACATGGCGCCACTCCTACTGACGGAGGTGTATCGTGAATTCGCGGATACACAAGCGCTTTGGTTGCGTGGTGGCTTTCCGGGAAGCTACACCGCCATGGATGACGCCGGCGCATGGAGTTGGCGCGAGGCTTTCGTGCGGCATTTCATTCATACCGATTTGCCAGGGCTCGGGATCAACGTCGATCCGGAGTTGATGCGACGATTCTGGCGCATGGTGGCGCATCTGCACGGCCAGTTGTTCAACGCTTCGGCCATCGCCGCCTCGTTGGGCGTGTCCGTCCCAACAGTCGGGCGCTATGTGGATTACCTGACCAGCAGCCTGATGTTGCGCCGCCTGGAACCCTATCACGCCAATCTTGGCAAGCGGCTGGTCAAATCACCCAAGATCTACGTGCGCGACAGCGGTTTGCTGCACTATTTGCTGGGTGTCCGCGAAGTCAACGATCTGCTTGGACACCCTTCAACCGGGGCTTCGTGGGAGGGTTTTGTGGTTGAACAGATATACGGCCTGGTGGCGCCGCACCATCAGGTATCGTTCTATCGCACCGCCGCCGGAGCGGAACTGGATGTCGTGATCGAGACAGGGTCGCGCAAAATCGGCATCGAAATCAAGTTCTCCAGTGCGCCAAAAGTGACCAAGGGTTTCTGGCAGGCTTGCGAGGACGTCGGCGTCGACCGCGCCTTCGTGCTTGCGCCAGTGCGGCAAGGCTATCCGTTCGCCGCGAATGTCGAAGTGCTTCCTGTCCACGAATTGAACGCGCTGCTTGCATGAGCGCCAATCGATTTCCTGGAACAATCGCCATCTGCGTGTGAGGGCGTTACGTCATTTTCGAATCGAACGTGCCGATCTTCAGCTACCGCTTGCCGGCAAGAAAATTCCCAACGAACCCAACAAGGATTGACTCAAATGCACCCATTGCAAGGCCTGCGGGTCATCGATATCTCCAAAGTCCTGGCGGGCCCCTTGTGCGGCCAGTCGCTGGGCGAACTCGGTGCCGAAGTCATCAAGGTCGAGCCGACCGGGAGCGGCGACGACACGCGCGCCTGGTTGCCGCAGAAGGCCGGGCTATCCGCGACCTTCCTCTCGGTCAATCACAACAAGAAAAGCCTTGCGGTCGATCTCAAGAGCGTTGAAGGCCGCCGCATCGTGCACCAGTTGGTCCTATCGGCCGACATCGTGCTGCAGGGCTTTGGCTCCGGTACCGCGGCGCGTCTTGGCGTGGATTACGAAACACTGGCCAAGCTCAACCCGCGCCTGATTTATGTTGAAGTGTCGGGTTATGGCCGCGATGGCCCATTGGGCGAAAGCCCTGGCTATGACGTCATGCTGCAGGCTTTTTCCGGCATGCTGAGCACCATGGGTGTCCCCGGCGGCGGCCTGGCGCGGGCGAGTTTTTCACCGGTGGATCTATGCACCGGGGCGCACGCCCTGAGCGGTGTTTTGGCGGCCCTGCTCGAACGCGGCCGCACCGGGCGCGGCGCCTATATCGAAGTTTCGCTGTTGGCAACCGCGATGGGGCTGATGGGTTATCTGGCGCAAAACTACTGGGCAACCGGCAAGTCACCGGTGCCGATGGGCACCGGTCATCCGGCACTCACGCCCTACCAGGCCTTCAATGCATCCGACGGCCCGCTGATGATCGGTGTGGGTAACGACGCGCAGTGGCGGCGCTTTTGCCCGATGGTGGGCTTGGAGGACATGGTCGATGATCCGCGCTTCGCCACCAACAAGGCGCGGGTTGACCATTTCGCGGAAACCGTGGCGCTGGTGCAAGCGAAGATCGCGCAAAAGCCTGTGGCTCACTGGATCGCGCAGTGTCAGGCGGCCGGCGTGCCTTGTTCGCCGATTCATACCCTTGAAGAGGCGCTGCATCATCCGCAGGTGGCGTCGCGCGGTCTGGTGCAGACCACCGAACACCCGGCTGTCAAAGAGTTGCCGAGCGTGGCCTTTCCGGTGCGCTTCGAAGGCCGGCCCTCGAAGTCAAAAAGCGCGCCGCCCCTGCTGGGCCAGCATACCGCGGAGATTCTTGCCGGCATCGGTTATGACGCCCAGGCGATCGAGGCCTTGTGCGAACGGGGTGTCGTCGAGGCCGGCGCGCGCGGAGCTTGAGCGTGCGCAGGCGCTGTGGCCAAGCGTGCTCATCGAGCAGGTTGTAGCGCGCGGCAGCCCGCTGGCAGGCCGCTCGCGCTGCGGCCCGCCCGGACAGTGCTCCTGGTCTGTGAAACCCGGGTAAGTGCTCGAAGGTGTGTACAATACATAAAAGTACACACCCGGAGGTTTGATGCAGACCGCTCGCGTATTCACCAACGGCAACAGCCAGGCAGTGCGCCTGCCGAAGCAATTCCGCCTGCCTCCTGGTGAGGTCTACATCCGCAAGGATGCAGCCACCGGGGACATCGTTCTCTCGACCCGCTTGGGGCCGGGCTCGTGGGCTGACTTCTTCGCGCTGCGTGCCAAGAGCCGGATTGCGGAAGATTTCCTGGTTGCACGACCCCTGAACGAAGCCGCACCACTGCGCGACCCGTTCGCGGTTCCGACCAGCGTCAAACCGGGGCGTCGCGTTTAAGTCCCGCATGCTCTACCTGCTCGATACCGACACCTGCAGCTATGCGATTCGCGGCGCCTCGGCGGCGCTTGACGCCGCGCTGGTGGTGGCAGCCCCGGGATCGCTTGCGCTGTCGGCGGTAACGCGCGCTGAACTGGTTTTCGGTCTGGAAAAGCGCGGCAATCCGCGCGTTCTGGCGCGCGCCATTCACGCATTCCTGGATCGAGTCGCGGTGATGCCGTGGGACGGCGCCGCCGCCGATCAGTTTGCGCGCCTGCGGGCCCAACTGGAGCGCGCAGGGACGCCGATCGGCATTTTCGACACCATGATCGCAGGGCATGCGCTGGCGCTCGACGCGATCCTTGTATCGAACAACACGCGGCACTTCGGGAAAGTCAAGGCGCTCAAGGCCGAAAATTGGACCGAGCCACAATAGGCGGCCATCGCCCTGTTTCGAGCGCTGCGCCAGCGCTGACCGACGCAAGTCGGCAAGCATCATGGGAATCAGCCCTGACTCCCCGAAAACTCCATCGCGCCATCAGTGAGCGCACCGAACTTCAGTGTGACGATGTCGAGCGCATAGTTCTGATAAAGCTTCCACGGCCGCTTCGAGCCCTGCTTGGGCAGCTTGTCGATCGAGCGCTGGAAGTATCCCGAACTGAAGTCCACCCATGGCTGCGGCGTGACCTCCGGGTCGTTCAAGCGCGGCGTGCATTGCCGGGTACCGGTTTTTTCCATATGGTTCAGGAGGCGGCACACGTACTCGCAGGTAAGGTCGGCCTTGAGGGTCCAGGAGGCGTTGGTGTAGCCGAAGGCCGAAGCCAGGTTGGGCACCCCCGCGTACATCATGCCCTTGTAGGTCATCGCCTTTGAAAAATCCACCGCCTGGCCATCGACGGCGACAGCCAGGCCACCCAGCACCTCGAGTTGCAGGCCGGTGGCGGTGACGATCAGGTCGGCTTCGAGTTCGGCGCCGGAGGCAAGCCGGATGCCTGTCTCGGTGAAGGTGTCGATGGTGTCGGTGACAACCGAGGCGCGCCCGCTCTTGATGGCCTCGAACAGGTCGCCATCGGGCACTAAGCACATGCGTTGCGACCACGGGTTGTAGCGCGGCGTGAAGTGCTTGGCCACATCGTAGTCGCGCCCCAGTTGCGCGCGCACCATGGCAACGATGAAGCGCTTCATGCGTTCCGGTTTTCTCTTGCAGCGCTTGTAGATGAACATGCCCCACAACACGTTCTTCCAGCGCACCAGGGCATAGGCAAGCTGCGCCGGCAGGGCGCGCCGCAGGAAGTCGGCGATGCGATCGACCGCCGGGCGCGCCACCACGTAGGTGGGCGAGCGTTGCAGCATGGTCACATGTGCGGCCTGCCTGGCAAGTTCAGGCACCAGCGTGATGGCGGTGGCACCGCTGCCGATCACCACCACCCGCTTGCCGGCGTAGTCGATGTCGGCGGTCCATTTTTGCGGGTGCACGACGCGACCGGCGAAGCGTGCGCGGCCCGCAAAGTCCGGTTCGTAGCCACCCTTGTAGCTGTAGTAGCCGGCGCACATGAAAAGGAAGTGGCAGGTGATGTGCACCACTTCGCGCACCACTTCGCGCACCACTTCGTTATCCGGCCCGCGCACGGCTGTAACCGTCCACTGCGCATCCTGCGATGACCACGCGGCGGCGGTCACGCGGTGCCCGAAACGAATCTTGCGGTCGATGCCGTTCTCGCGTGCGGTTTCGCGCACGTAGTTGAGGATAGAGGGGCCGTCGGCAATCGCCTTGGCCTCCTTCCATGGCCGGAACGAATAGCCCAGGGTGAACATGTCGGAATCGGAGCGGATGCCGGGGTAGCGAAACAGGTCCCAGGTGCCGCCACTCGATTCGCGCCCTTCAAGGATCGCAAAGCTCTTGTCGGGGCAATTCTTCTGCAGATGGTAGGCCGCGCCGATGCCGGAGAGGCCGGCGCCTACAATCAGCACGTCAACATGCTCTTGCTTCATTGGAGAATCCTGTTGGGGGCGGAGGTGATGTCTGCCGTGGCGCAGGATGAACCAGGCCGGTCGGGCGCGCAACTCGGAATCCGTTTTGCCGCTTTTCGCTGAACGCCGGTCCGGACCGATCAGGCCTGCCTGAACGACTCCAGTTCATAGCGATCGTTCTCGAGCACGTTCGGCCCGCGCGGACCGTAGGTGATGCGTTCGATCTCGGACTTGATGCCGCGTCGACACTTGTCGGGCGCCATCCAGTAGTTGAAAAGCAGAGTGGTGCTCGACGATCCGAACAAGGGGCGGCTCAGGCCCTTGCCTTCGACTCGAAAGCATTCGAAGCTGCCGGCGGGTACTGTGACGCGCTCCTTG
>JAYTDE010000422.1:0-2787 GCA_043736195.1 Burkholderiales bacterium
GGGTCGGCGCGCACCTCGGCCGGCGGGCCTTCGGCGATACGCCGGCCGTAATCGAGCACCAGCACGCGGTCTGACAGTCCCATCACCAGCTTCATGTCGTGTTCGATCAGGAGCACGGTGGTGCCGTCGCCGCGAATGCGTTCGATCAGGCCGCGCAGGTCGGCGGTTTCGGTGGCGTTCATGCCGGCCGCCGGTTCGTCCAGGGCCAGCAATTTGGGATCGGTGGCGAGCGC
Organism: Burkholderiales bacterium; assembly: GCA_043736195.1. GTDB lineage: Bacteria > Pseudomonadota > Gammaproteobacteria > Burkholderiales > JAEUOS01 > JAEUOS01. The sequence continues at coordinate 234 of JAYTDE010000422.1, forward strand.
ACGCGCGATTTCGAGCCGGCGTTGCGCGCCGTACGGCAATTGGCCGGCGACATCGTTGGCGCGTGCCGCCAGCCCGACATAATCAAGCAGCGCCAGCGCCCGGCTTTCGATGCCGGCTTCTTCGGCACGCGTAGCCGAGGTACGCAGGATGGCGCCGAAAACGCCGGCACGGGTGCGTACATGGCGCCCTATCATCACGTTCTCGATCGCTGAAAGGTTGGCGAACAGGCGGATGTTCTGGAAGGTGCGGGCGATGCCCCTGACTGCCACTTCATGCGGCTTGGCGCCCGCCAAAGGCTTGCCGTCGAATTCGAACGCACCGGCGTCGGGCGTGTAGACGCTGGTGAGCACATTGAAGAGGGTGGTCTTGCCGGCGCCGTTTGGGCCGATCAGGCCGTAGATCTCGCCGCGCCGGATTGAAAAGCTCACCTCCGCCAAAGCCTGGACGCCACCGAAGCGCTTGCCGATGCCCTGGCCACTGAGCATGATGGCGCTCATTTTGCGATTGCCGCAAGGTCGCGCTTGCGCGCCGATTTGGGCAATATGCCGGCCGGGCGAAACAGCATCATCAGCACCAGCGCCAGACCGAACAGCAACATGCGGATGACCTCGGGTTCGATGATCATGCGCCCGAAGGCGGCCTTCTGCAGCGGCTCGACGGTATAGCGCAACAACTCCGGCACGAAGGTCAGCAGGATGGCGCCGAGAATCACCCCCCAGATGTTGCCCATGCCACCCAGCACCACCATCGACAGCACCATCACCGACTCCACCAGCACGAAGCTCTCAGGGCTGATGAAGCTTTGCATCGAGGCGAACATGCCGCCTGCGATACCGCCGAAGGAAGCGCCCATGGCGAATGCGAGCAGCTTGAGCGAGGTGGTGTTGATGCCCATCGCGCGCGCCGCGATTTCATCCTCGCGAATCGCTTCCCAGGCGCGGCCGATGCGCGAATCCTTCAGGCGCATGTTGATCACGATCACCAGCAGCAGGAAAACCAGCAACAGGTAGTAGTACTTGATCGGGCTGGAGAACGCCAGGCCCGCCACCTGGGTGGTGGTTGAAAAATCCAGATCGCCGATGCGCACCGGGTCGATGCGCGCGATGCCCTGCGGGCCGTTGGTGATGTTCACCGGGCGCGACAGGTTGTTCAGGAAAATGCGCACGATCTCGCCGAAGCCGAGCGTGACGATCGCCAGGTAGTCGCCGCGCAGTTTGAGGGTGGGTGCGCCGAGCAATACGCCGAAGAAACATGCCGTGAGCGCGCCGATCGGCAGGATCACCCAGAACGGCAGGTGCAGGTTGAAATGCGGTGAAGCCAGCAGTGCCCAGACATAGGCGCCGACGCCATAGAAGGCGATGTAGCCCAGGTCCAGCAGGCCGGCGAAGCCAACCACGATATTGAGCCCCAGGGCCAAGAGGGCGAACAGGATCGCCAGATTGGTGATGCGCACCCAGGCGGTGCCGACCTGCACCAGGGCGAACGGCAGTGCGATCAGGGCGACGGCGATCAGTGCCATACCTGCGAAACGCAGCAGCCGCTCCCGGTCGCCACCAGCACTGAGCGTCATGCACGGTCTCCGACACGCTCGCCCAAGAGGCCCGAAGGCCGGAATACCAATACCAGGATCAGCACGATGAAAGCGAACACGTCGCGGTAGTTGGAGCCGAACCAGTTGTTGGTGAGGTCGCCGATGTAACCGGTACCGAGCGCCTCGACCAGGCCCATGAGGATGCCGCCCAGCACGGCGCCGGCCAGATTGCCGATGCCACCCAGCACCGCGGCACAGAAGGCCTTGAGACCCAGCAGCTCCCCCATGGTGTACTGGGTCTGGCCGTAATAGGTGCCGATCATCACGCCGGCGACGGCTGCCAGGGCGGCGCCGATCACGAAGGTGGCCGAGATCACCCGGTTCACATCGATGCCCATCAGGCCGGCGATATCCTGGCGCTGCGAGGTGGCACGCATGGCCACCCCCAGCTTGGTGCGGTAGACCAGCAGCAACAATGCGCCCATCAGGGCGAAGGAAGTCAGGATGATGGCGATCTGCACGCTGGTGATGAGCGCACCGCCGATTTCATAAGTTTCGACCTTGATGATCTGCGGAAACGCCATCGGACTGCGGCCCCAGATCATCATCGCCACATGCTGCAGGATGATCGAAATGCCGATCGCCGTGATCAATGGCGCCAGGCGCGGCGCACCGCGCAGCGGCTTGTAGGCGACGCGTTCCATCAGGTAGGCCACCAGCATGCAGGCGGGCACGGCCACCGCTGTGCCGATCAGCACCACAACGATCGGCGGCAGCCCGGATTTGGCCAGCGCCATGATCACAGAAAACGCCACCATGGCGCCAATCATCACCACCTCGCCATGGGCAAAGTTGATCAGCTGGATGATGCCGTAGACCATGGTGTAGCCCAGCGCCACCACGGCATAGACACAGCCCAGGGTCAGCCCGTTGATGATTTGCTGCAGGAAAATGTCCACGGCAACCCGAAAAGAAGAAACGGCATCGATGATTGCTCAGCGATGCCGTTGTAACACAGCGAA
>JAYTDE010000423.1:0-17455 GCA_043736195.1 Burkholderiales bacterium
CACGATATATGCGACGTACAGCCCGGCTAACATCAGACCGGGAAAAAATGCGCCCGCATACAGTTGCACCACTGAGACACCGGCGGTCGCGCCATAGACGATCAACAACACCGAGGGCGGGATCAGGATGCCCAGACAGCCGCCGGCGGTGATCGCGCCGGCCGCCACCTTGGTGCTGTAACCGGCGCGCAACATCGCGGGAAAAGCCAGCAGCCCCATCAGCGTCACCACCGCGCCGACAATCCCGGTGGCGGTTGCAAAGATCGCGCAGGTCACGATGGTGGCCACCGCCAGCGAACCCGGCACCCGCGCCATCGCCAAGTGCAGGCTCTTGAACAGCTTGTCGATCAAGGAGGCGCGCTCCACCAGGTAACCCATGAAGACAAACAGGGGAATGGCGATCAGCACATCGTTGCTCATCACCGCGTAGGCACGCTGCACCATCAGATCGAGCACGTGACGCGTCGCGGTATCGGGGTCGACCGAGCGGTAATTGAGCCAGGCGAAAAACACGCCCATGCCCATCAGCGTGAAGGCGGTGGGAAAGCCCAGCATGATCGCCACCACCACCAGCGACAACATCAACATGCCGAGGTGGCCGTTGTTCATGTGGCCCCATGGCGTGAAAATCAGGGTGGTGACGATGATGATCGCCATCAGGGAGAAGCCGAACCAGAGCTCGCGGCGAATTTTCATTTGGCCACCAGGGCGTCGTCGATGTGCACCATCTTCTTGAGCTTGTCGACGTCGACTTCCTCCACATCCTGCTCGCGCGAGGGCCAGGCTCCCTGGCGAATGCAGATCATGCAGCGCACGATTTCCACGATGCCCTGCGCCAGCAGAAAAAAACCTGCCAGCGGTATCACGGTCTTGAACGGATACACCGGCGGGCCGTCAGCGGTGATGTTGGAGTGCTCGTTGATGCGCCAGGAGTCGGCCGCATAGTCGTAGCCGGCGTAGGTCAACGCGATCACGCCGGGCATGAAGAACACGAAGTAGAGAATCAGGTCGAGTGTGGCCTGGGTGCGCGGGCGGAAAAATCCGTACAACACGTCGCCACGCACATGGCCGTTCTTCGACAGGGTGTAGGCGCCGGCCATCATGAACAGCGTGCCATACATCATGATCATGACATCGAAGGCCCAGGCGCGCGGGTTGTCGAGCACGTAGCGCGAGAACACCTCCCAGGTGACATGCAGGGTCAGCAGCACGATGGTCCAGGAGAACGCCTGACCTACCCAGGTACTGAGTCGGTCGATGAACAAGAGTAGTTTTTGCATTGCCGATCCAAGCCAGTTCCAGGCAAACCCCGGGACACAGAGCACAACACCCGGCAGGGTGCCGGGTGTTGTCAGTCAACGCAGAACGCGAACGCGCCGCTCAGGCTTTCTTGCCGAAGTAATGGTTGTAGGCCATGCGGCGGTTGACGTTGTTGTCCAGGTCCCACTTGACCACGCGCTCGGCGAATTTCTTCTGCGAGTCGAGAATCTCGTTGAACAGGGCATTGTCCTTGCGCTTGGCAACAGCCGTGTCATAGCCCTTCAACTGTTCCTGCAGAATCGCATCCGGGGTCTTGTAGAACTTGACCTTGTCCTTGGTTTGCAGTTCGACGTAATCCTTGGAATAGCGATCGATCGCCTTCCAGTAGAGATCCTGCGAGGCTGCCTCGACACCATTCTCGATTATCGACTTCATCTTTGCCGGCAGGGCATCGAATTTGGTCTTGTTGAACATGATCTCGAACTGCTCGGCATTCTGGTGGAAGCTTTGCAGCATGCAGGTCTTGGAAACATCGGGAAAGCCAAGCAGGCGATCGGAACTCATGTTGTTGAATTCCGCGGCATCCAGCAGCCCGCGATCCATAGCCGGCACGATTTCGCCGCCGGGCAGCGCGTTGACCGCCACGCCCATCGCGGTGAACACATCGATCGAGATGCCGACCGTGCGGTACTTGAGGCCCTTCAGGTCAGCCACTTTGGTGACCGGCTTCTTGAACCAGCCGAGCGGCTGGGTGAACATCGGGCCATAGGGAAATGACACCACGTTGGCGCCGATCGAGGCATACAACTTGACCAGCAACTCCTTGCCGCCGCCGTATTTGTGCCAGGACATGAGCTGCTGCGCATCCATGCCAAAGGCCGGGCCGGAGCCCCACAAAGCAAGTGCATTCTGTTTGCCGTAGTGATAAACCAGCACGCCATGGCCACCGTCGAGCGTGCCCTTGGTGACAGCGTCTAGCAAGCCGAATGCGGGCACCACCGCGCCGGCCGGCAACACCTCGATCTTGAGGTCGCCACCGGTCATGTCGTTGATTTTCTTGGCGAAGTCCTGTGCGTATTCGTGGAAAATATCTTTCGACGGCCAGGTCGATTGCCATTTCATGGTGATCGGGCCTTGCGCCTTGACAATGGTCGGGAAACCAAGGGTAGCGGCGCCGGCGGCGGCCGTGGCGGTGGCGCCGGTGAGGAACTTGCGGCGAGATGGGGTGGATGACTGCATTTTTGCCTCCTGTTATTGAATTTTGGAGATTTTGAAAATACGCAGATTCACGCAGCGGACGCGACCAGCGGCGCGAGAAAGTATAGTCCTGCAACCACGCGAAGCATATCGGGTTAACCCGATGCGCCCGGCAAACAGTTCGATCGATCGCGGGACACTCCCGATTGACAGTCCTAGCGCGTTATGATGTTCTCGCACGGTTGGGCAGCAAATCAATGACATTGGTCAAGCTTGGGACGCTAGCGCCACGCAATCCACATGCAAACGACACCACATACGACGTCCAACCCAACCCGCTCCGGCATCGGATCGGTCTGGCTGGTGCCGTTCGCGGCCCTGGCCTTATTTGTCGCCGCCATCGCGGCCCTGCTTTGGTTCGTGCATCGGCATGAAGCGGAAATCCAGATCACCAACCTGCGCCGCGACACGCAGTATGCTGAGCTGGCGATCACCCGCAAGATCCTCACACACCAGGAGTTTGCCGACCGCCTCGCAGGCGCGATGGGGTCCGGCCAGCCGGCGCCATCGCTCAGCGACCAGGCACAGCGCTACCTGCTGCAGAACCCCGAAATCCGCAATGTCGTGTGGGCGTCGGCCGACGGCATGTCCGGCTGGTCGGCACCGGTGTGGAAGGATGCGATCGCGCTGAACCGTGAACGCCCGAGCCTGGAAGAGCGCGAACGCATGCATCGCCTGACGCGCGCCACCGCCCGCTCGACCTATACCGAGCCATATCGCGACTACCAGGACGAGCCCTACATCGAATATCACAGCCCGGTCGTCGAGCAGGGCCGGTTTCTGGGCACAGTGAGCATCGCGCTGTCGCTGCGCACAGTGATGCAGCGCCTGGTGCCGGTGGCGGTCGCCGAGAAATACCGTTTGTCGCTGCTTGACGCCGAGGGTCGTGAGCTGTTTCGCCATGAGAATGAACGCGAAACCTACGACATGCTGACCCAGACCGTGTCGCTGACATTGCCATGGCGCAATCTCGACCTCTCCGCCACTTCCTACAAGACCGACTCGCTGGTGGGCAGCACGGTGCTGACCGGTGTGATCCTGTTGATCACCATGGTTCTGGGATGGAGCCTGTGGTCGCTCAGGCGCCGGGTCGAACTGCAGGCCCAGGCCGATAGTGCGCTCAAGGCCTCGCATGAACGCTTCGTCACCGTGCTCGACGCGCTCGACGCCGGCGTGGTGGTTTCGGACTTCACTACCCGTGAGATGTTGTTCTACAACGAAAGCTTCACGCGCATATTCCCCGGCCATGGCCTCGGCGGCAGCGTGGCGCAGCTGGAAACCGCGCTCTCGCCGTTGCCCTCGCAGGTGATCCCGCGCGAAGCGCTGCTCGATGGGGACGACAACCCGACCGGCGTGCACAAGGTCGAGGCACGCGACGAAGCGCGCAGCCTCTGGTACGCACTGCGCGTACGCGCGGTGCGCTGGGTCGACGGCCGCATGGTAAGGCTGACCATGATCTCCGACATCACCGATCGCAAGGCGGCGGACGAACGCAATCGTGTACAACAGGAAAAGCTGCTCTTGACTTCGCGCCTGATGAGTGTGGGCGAAATGGCCTCGACCCTGGCGCACGAGATCAATCAGCCGCTGGCGGCGATCGCCAACTACAACATGGGGGCGGTGCGCCGGCTCAAGTCGGATCACTGGAAAAAGGAGGAACTGGTGTCGGCCCTGGAAAAATCCGCGGCCCAGGCCGAGCGTGCCGGCCGCGTGGTGCAGCGGGTGCGCGAGTTCCTGCGGCGGCGCGAGCCGACCCGCGAACTGGCATCGATCAACGAGATCGTGATCGAAGTCACCGAACTGATCGAGTTCGAGGCCGAGAAGGCCAACGCGCGCCTGCGCATGGATCTGGCCCCCGAACTGCCGCTCATCAACGCCGACCGCGTGATGATCGAGCAGTTGCTGCTGAACCTGATCAAGAACGGCATCGAGGCCATGAAGCGCACGCCGCGCGCCGACCGCAAACTGGTGATTCAGACCGTGCTTGCGGGCGAGCAGGCCGAGATCCGCATCATCGATCGCGGTCACGGTATTCCGGACGCGGTCGCCAGCGAACTCTTCTCGCCCTTCTTCACCACCAAGGACAACGGCATGGGCATGGGCCTCAACATTTGTCGCTCGATCGTCGAATTGCACGAAGGCCGCCTGTGGTTCACCGCCAACCCGGATGGCGGCAGCATTTTCCATTTCACCCTGCCGCTGATGTTGATGCCCACTGCCGTGGACTCATGAGCACACAGCGCGAAAGATCCCCGATGAGCACCAAGCCCGTGATACATGTGGTCGATGACGACGACGCCATCCGCGATTCGATCGTGTGGTTACTCGACGGCGAACGCTACAGCGTGCGCACCTATGCCACCGGCGAGGACTTTCTGGCGCGCCTGGAACACCTGTCACCGGCTTGCGTGATTCTCGACATCCGCATGCCCGGCATGAGCGGCGTCGAGGTGCATGAGCAGCTTACGCGCAACGCAGTGAGCACACCGGTGGTCTTCGTCACCGGCCATGGCGACGTGCCGATGGCGGTCGAGGCGATCAAGCGCGGGGCATTCGATTTCATCGAAAAGCCGTTCAACGAGCAAAAGCTCACCTCGATCATCGAGCGCGCGCTGGAACAAGACGCGCAAAACGCCGGCCAGGTGGCGGCGCAGTCGATAGTGGCGGCGCGCCTGGCCAAGCTGTCACCGCGTGAGCGCGAGGTGCTCGATCTGGTAGTGGCCGGAAAGATGAACAAGACCATCGCCGACGTCATGAACATCAGCATCAAGACAGTCGAGGCGCACCGCTCGAAGGTGATGGAAAAAATGTGCGCCCGCTCGCTGGCCGAATTGGTGCAGGCGGTGTTGAAGGCGGGCGAAGCCGCGCCGCGTTGAACTTGGCGCCGGGGGCGATGCACACCCCTGGCCAGCCGCAAATCGAGCTTCAGGCGCGCTGCGCCATCAGCGCGCCACCCGCGGCGCGCTTACCGCACTTACTCAAGGAAGCCGTATCGCCGCGGCAGGTACAGCACGATGTCCGGAAAGATCATGCACAGCACCAGCGCCACCAGCTGGACGATCACAAACGGCACGATGCCCTTGTAGATATCCAGCATTGTGACCTCCGGCGGCACTGTGCCCTTCATGTAGAACAAGGCGAAGCCGAAGGGCGGGGTGAGGAACGCGGTCTGCATGTTGACCGCCAGCAGGATCGCGAACCAGGCGAGGATCACCTCCTTGCCCTGGATGAAGGTACCGTAATCGAGCTTGCCCACGATGGGGGCGAAAATCGGCAGCACGATCAGGCAGATCTCGATCCAGTCGAAAAAGAAGCCCATCAGGAACACCAGGATCATCACGAAGGTCATCACCTCCCAGCCGGTATTGATGCCCATGGCGTTGAGCAATTCAAGCACCACGTCGTCACCGCCGAGCGCGCGAAACACATAGGAAAACAGCGTGGCACCGAAGATGATGAAGAACACCATCGCATTGGTCATGGCTGATGATGTCATCACTTCGCGCAGCACCTGCATGCTGAAGCGGCGATTGGCCATCGACAGCAGGATCGCCCCCAGGGCTCCGATGCCCGAGGCTTCGGTCGGCGTGGCCCAGCCGGCGAAGATCGAACCCAGTACCAGAGTGATCAGCACGGTCGCCGGCAGGAAGCCGCGCAACACCATGCCCAGGGTGAGGCGCTCGTCATCCGGACCCAGGGTGCCGGTGATGGCCGGCGCCAGGTCGGGCTTGAGGATGCACAAGACCAGGATGTAGATCACGTACAAGGCACTTAACAACAGGCCCGGCAGGATCGCCCCGGTGAAAAGCGTGCCCACGGGTACGCCCATCAGGTCGCCCATGATCACCAGCATGATGGAAGGCGGAATCAGGATGCCCAGGGTGCCGGCGGAAGCGATGGTGCCAACCGCCAGTGACTTGTCATAACCCTTGGAGAGCATGATCGGCAGCGCGATCAGGGTCAACATGATGACCGAGGCGCCGACGATTCCGGTGGTCGCCGCCATCACCGTACCCAACAGGGTGACCGCGATCGCCAGGCCGCCGGGCACCCGCCGCAGCATCAGTTGCAGGATATGCAGGAGGGTCTCGGCAATGCCGCTTTTTTCCAGCATGGTGCCCATGAAAACAAACATCGGAATGGCCACCAGCACCGGGTTTTGCATCGCCTGGCCGTAGATGCGCGGCAGCAGGTTGGCGAACTGGTTCATGTTGAACACATCGAAGGCCATGCCCAGAAAACCGAACATAATGCCCACCGCACCCAGCAGGAACGCCACCGGGTAACCGAGGAACATGATCACGACCAGGGCCACGAACATCACCACCGCCAGGTGGTCGATAAACCAGCTCATTTCAGGCCCTCCGATTGCGCCGCCCCGGCGAACGGGGTGTAGGCTCGCAGCGCCTCTTCGGCGCTGCCGAACAGGGCCACGATGCAGCGCGCGATCACCGCGACCACCGCCAGCGTGACGGTGATGAAGGCCAGGTACAGAAAGCCCTTGATCACCCATCGATAGGCCAGCCCGTTGGGTGCTTCGGACGACTCACCCTGCAGGAAGGAAGTCATGAAAAAGTCGTGCGCGTAAGGCAATGCCACCAACAGGTAAGGCATCGCGAACAGGATGCAGCAGCCAAGTTCGAACCAGATTTTCTTGCGTGCCGACATGTGGCCGCTGAACACGTCGATCCGCACATGCCCGTTGCGGATGTAGGCGTAGCCCAGCCAGCAGCAAAACAGCACGCCGTGCAGATGCCATTCAAGCTCCTGCAGCCGGGTCGACCCCAGGCCCGGCACCTGGAAGCCCGCCTTGCGGGTGACGACGTCGATGGCGATCACCACGATGCAGGCGATGAACGCCCAGGCACTGGTATCGGCCACACGTTTCAAGACCGCCTCAATGAGGTCGGCAAGGCGCAACAAGAGATGCATGGCACTCCCGCGGATTCTGGACTACACGCAAAAACCGCCCGGACAAGCGTCACGCAGGTCCGGGCGCGGACGAACCGACGGGCGGCGCGCCGCCCGCCCACAGGCTACTTCAAGTAACCCATGTCTTTCCAGATCGCGTAATCCTTGCGGAACGCGGAATAAGACTCCCAGCCTTTCTTGAACTCCGGGCTCTTGGCCACCTGTTCGGCCGCGACTTCATTCCAGGCCTTCTCGAACGCGTCCATGAAATTCTTCGGCCATTTGTGAAGGGTCACGCCCTTGGCCTGGATTTCCTTCATCGCCTTGAACTGCCCGGCCTCGCCCTCGGCGAACTGCTGCATCATGGTCGCATCGCACGCGCCCTGGATGATGGCTTTCTGGGTCTTGCTGAATTCGGCCCATTTCTTTTTCGAGATGATCAGCTCGTTGATGGTCGCCTGCTGGTGCCAGCCCGGAAAGTAATAATGCTTGGCCACCTGGTGAAAGCCGAGCGTCAAGTCCATCATCGGCATCGAGAACTCGGTGGCGTCGATGGTGCCCAACTGCAGCGCCTGGAAGATTTCGCCGGCCTGCAGCAACTGGGTGGAGACGCCCAGCTTTTGCATCACGTTGGCGCCCAAACCGAAGAAACGCATTTTCAGGCCCTTGAGGTCGTCCAGAGTCTTGATCTCCTTGCGGAACCAGCCTGAAGCCTCGGGCGAGATCACCCCGCACGGGATCACCTCGACGTTGTACTTGGCATGCAGCTCCTTCATTAGCTTCTCGCCACCACCATGCTTCATCCAGGCGACATACTCGGCCACATCCGGCCCGAACGGCACCGAGGCATACAGGGCAAACGCGATGTCCTTGCCGGTCCAGAACCCGGACACGGTCCAGGCCATGTCGAGCGAACCATTGCCGACCGCATCGAGATACTGATTGGCAGGCACCAATGCGCCCGGCTCGAAGCCCTTGACGTCGATGCTGCCGCCAGACATGGCGCGCAGCATTTCGACCAGGCGCGTTTGCGTGGGCCCCAGCAAGCCGGTGGTGCTGGGGAAAGCCCAGCCCATTTGCGCACGTACTTTCTTCTCTTGCGCGTGCGCGGGTGCGACCGCCAGGCCCAAGGCAACGCAGGCGGCGGCCGCCAGTTTGAACGCTTTCATTGTGTCTCCTCGTGGTGTGTGAATCGGTGTGTCTGCATGAATCTTCGCAAGCATCCTCCTACCTGCCGTTGCAGTCTTGATGTGCAACTTGCTGCCCGCAAGCTAACACGCGCCGCGCCGCCCGCGCAATCCCTGCTCACCCTGTTTGTTCACCCTGTTCTTTGGTTGCGACGCAACATACATCTCGCGTGGCGCATTGCATCAAATGCGCGCGGCGCGGGCGCCGGCTCAGGCGCGCGTCAGGCGCGCGAATTCCGCGAAATAATCGGGAAAGGTTTTGGCAACACACTGCGGGTCGTTGATCACAAGCGGTGCATCGGTTGTGATCAATCCAAAGGCGGCAAGCGAGAAACTCATGGCCATGCGGTGGTCGTCATAGGTGTCGATTTTCGCCGGGATCAATCTAGCCGGCGGATGAATCCGCAGCCAGTCGTCACCTTCGTCGACGGTCGCACCGAGCTTGCGCAGTTCGGTCGCCATTGCCGCGATTCGGTCAGTCTCCTTGACACGCCAGGAACCGATATTGGTCAGGCGCGACGGGCCATCGGCAAATAGCGCCAGCACCGCGATGGTCATGGCGGCATCCGGAATGTGGTTGAAGTCGGCGTCGATCGCCTTGAGTTTGGTGGGGTGGGCTTCATTGGAAAAGCCGCGTACCTCGATCCAGTTAGGGCCGGCCATCAGGTTGGCACCCATTTGCGCCAGCGCATCGATGAAGCGCACATCGCCCTGGATGCTGTCGCGGCCGACACCCTCGACGCGCAAGGGTCCGCCGCCGAGCGCACCGGCGGCCAGAAAGTACGAAGCCGACGAGGCGTCGCCTTCGACATGCAGGGTGCCGGGGCTCAGATAGGCAGCGCCGGGGGCGATGTGAAAGGCGCGCCAGTGGTCGCGCGCAACCGTGACGCCAAAGCGCTGCATCAGGTTCAGAGTGATCTCGACATAGGGTTTGGAGATCAGTTCTCCCGTAACTTCGATGGTCACCGGTTTGGCGGCGTCGCGTGCCAGAAGCGGCAGCGCCATCAGGAGCGCGGTCAAAAACTGGCTCGACACATTGCCGCGCACCGGCACCGCGCCCTTGAGAGCTACTGCAGCAGGCCGGATTTCCAGTGGTGGGTAACCCGGATTGCCGCTGTAGCGAATGTCGGCGCCGATCGCCGCCAAACCATCGACCAGGTCGCCGATCGGGCGCTCATGCATGCGCGGCACACCGCTCAGGCGGTAATGCCCGCCGCTTATGGCCAGCGCCGCCGTCAGCGGGCGGATCGCGGTACCGGCATTGCCCATGAAGAGATCGGCCTCGGCGACCGGAAAGCGGCCGCGCACGCCGTCGATAAGCCAGTCCATGCCATCCTGCTTACAGGGCACACCGAGCGCCTTGAGAGCGCCCAGCATGACGCGGGTATCGTCGGAATCGAGCAGATCGGCGACCCGGGTGCGACCTTCGGCCAGCGCCGCCAGCAGCAGGCTGCGGTTGGATATGCTTTTGGAACCGGGCAGCCGGATCACGCCGCTGGCATGCGTGAGGCGCGCAAGCGCGAGACTTTGCATCAGGCCGCCTGCGGCGCGGCGCCCGGCGGCGCTTCACCGGCCTCGATCGAATCCAGCCATGCCTGGCGCGCGTTGCGAGCGTTGGAGAACACTGCGTCCAGCGCTTGCGCGTCCGCCGCGGCCACCATGCCGCGCACCGCGCCTAAGCGCGCCATGTATTCGTCGATTTCCGTGAGCAATGCTGAGCGGTTGGCCAGCGCGATATCGCGCCACATCTCGGGCGAGCCGCCGGCGATGCGGGTGAAATCGCGAAAGCCGCTGGCGGCGAATTGAAACAGGACGTCGGCATGCGGCTTTCTGGCGATCTCATCGACCAGCGCAAAAGCCAGCACGTGCGGCAGGTGGCTCACCGCGGCGAAAGTCTTGTCGTGCAGTTCGGGCGTCATGGCGTGTATGCGCGCACCGCAGGCGCGCCAGGCTGCTTCGACCCGCGCCACCGCGGCGGCACCAGTTTCAGGCATGGCCGCGATCACCAGTTTCTTGCCGCGATAGAGGTCGGCGCGCGCGGCGGCCGCGCCATTGAGTTCGGCGCCGGCGATCGGATGCGCCGGCACGAACTGGCCGATTCGCGCTCCGAAGGTCGCATGCGCGATGGCGACCACGTCGCACTTGGTGCTGCCGGCGTCGCTCACCACCGCGCCGGGCTGCAACACCGGCACGATCTCGGCGAACACGCGCGCCATCTGCCCTACCGGGGTTGCCACCAGGATGAAATCGGCGCGCGCATAGGCGTCGCGCGCCTGATCGGCGATCTCGTCGATCAGCCCCAATTGCAATGCCGCTTCCAGATTGGCGCGCCCGCGGCCGACGCCGATCACGCAGCGCACCAGCCCGGCCTGTTTCAGCGCCAGCGCGAAGGAGCCGCCGATCAGGCCGACGCCGGTGACAGCCAGAGTGTCGATCAAAACCGAATCAACCGGCGACTTCCGCCAGCGCCTCTTTGAGGCTGGCCAGAAAGCGCGCGTTCTCCGCCGGCAGGCCGATGGTCACGCGCACATGGCGCGGCAATTCGTAGCCGACAATGGGGCGCACGATCACGCCGCGCTTGAGCAGGGCCTGAAACACCTTTTGACCGTCGCCCACATCGATGGTGATGAAGTTGCCGAAGGGTGGGATGAAATCGAGCCCGAGCGCGCGCGCGCCCTCGCACAGTTGCGTGATCCCGGCCCGATTGTTGGCGTAGGTACGGGCGACGAAGTCCTCGTCGCCGAGTGCGGCCACCGCCGCCGCCTGCGCGATCGAGTTGACATTGAACGGCGCACGTACCCGGTTGACCATGTCGCAGACCTGCGGATGTGCCAGCATGTAGCCCACGCGCAGGCCGGCCAGCCCGTAAATCTTGCAGAAGGTTCGGGTCAGCACCAGGTTGGGAAATTCGGCCAGCCAGGCAACAGTGTCGGCGCGCAGTTCCGGCGGCAGGAAATCGTTGTAGGCCTCGTCCAGCACCACGATCACATTGGCGGGGACGCACTTCAAGAATGCGTGGATTTCGGCATAAGGCGTGAAGGTACCGGTCGGGTTGTTGGGGTTGGCGATGAAAACCAGGCGGGTATCGGCGCGAATCGCCCCCAGCATGGCGTCGAGATCGTTGCCGTAGGCGCGCGCCGGCACCTTGATGCCCTCCGCACCACGCGCCAGCACGGTGATCGGATAGACCGCGAAACAATGCTGCGAATACACCGCTGACACGCCCGGCGCCAGGAACGCCATGGCGATGTAATCGAGCAGGTCGTTGGAGCCGTTGCCGGCGACGATGGCTTCCATTGAAACGCCCCATTTGCGCGACAGCGCAGCCTTGAGTTCGAAGCAGGCGCCATCCGGGTACAGGTGCACTTCATCGAGCGCGCGGCGCATCGCCGCCTTGGCAGCCTCGCCGCAACCCAGCGGGTTCTCGTTCGAGGCCAGCTTGATGATGTCGCGCTCTGGTATGCCCAGCTCGCGCGCCACTTCCGAAATCGGCTTGCCGGGCGGGTAGGGCGCGATGGCGCGCACATAGGATGGGGCCAGGTCGGTGATGTTCATGGTCACAGTCGATGCTTGAGGGACGGGGATGGCAGGGCGGGAGGAAATGGCGTTGAAGACGCGACGCGCGGCGGTCAGGTTGCGGACGTTCAGTAATCCCCGACCGGGTAGGAGCCGAAGATCCTCAGATAGGGGGCGATCGACTTCAGCTCGGTCAATGCTGCGGCGACACCGGGATTGTCACGATGGCCTTCGACGTCGACATAGAACATGTATTCCCACGAGCCCGGCATCGAGGCTACGCGTGCCGGGCGCGATTCGATCTTGGTCATCGATACCCCGTGCGCGGCGAACGGTGCCAGCAGCTTGACAAGACCGCCGGCCACGTTGGGCGCCGACATCACAAGCCAGGTGCGGTCGCGGCTCGAGACGCCCGACTCGACCTGGCCCACCACCATGAAACGGGTGCGATTGGTCGGATCGTCCTCGATATTGGCGGCTAAGATGGTGAGGCCGAAATTCTCCGCCGCGTTGCGTCCGGCGATCGCCGCGGTGGCCGGATCGAGGCTCGCCAGGCGCGCCGCTTCGGCATTCGATTCGACCGTCACGCGGTCCACCCCGGGCAGGTTGCGGTTGAGCCAGTTCCGGGTTTGCGCCAGCGACTGTCCGTGCGAATACACCTTGGTGATGCCGTCGCGACCTTCACGCGCGCGCATCAGGTTTTGCTGCACCCGCACCACCACCTCGGCACACACCTTGAGCGGGCTGTTGAGCAGCAAATCGAGCACCCGCGAGATCGTGCCCTCGGTCGAATTCTCCACCGGCACCACCGAAAAATCGGTCTCGCCGGTTTCGGTGCGACGAAACGCTTCGTCGAAGTTGGCGCACGGCACCGCCAGCGCCGAACGGCCGAACTGGCGCACCACCGCGGCTTCCGAAAAGGTGCCGGCCGGGCCCAGGTAGGCGACCCGGATCGGCCGCTGCAGCGCCGAGCTGGCGGACATCACTTCATGAAAAATTCGGCTGACAGCCTCGTTGGGCAGCGGCCCCGCATTGGCCGCTTCGAGCCGCCGCAACACCGCGGCTTCGCGCTCGGCACGAAATACCGGCGCCTGCGGATCCTCCGCGCGCTTGGTGTCGCCAATCTTCCTGGACACCTCCGCACGCGCATTGAGCAGCTTGAGAAGTTCGGTGTCGAGGCGGTCGATCTCGCTACGCAGCAGGGGCAAGTCGCTCATGTCATGTCCTTCGCCGGCTCGGCCGCACCAGGCTTGCAACGGCGCCAAAGCCGCGTGCCCGCATCGCTCCATGCATGGCGCTCTCCTCAAGTCGCAGGGTCGGTGCCAGGCGCCGGGTCGGCCTCCGGCGCGCCTGCCGCATCGCCATTCTCGCCATTGTCGGCATCGCTCTCAACCACCCGCTGCAGCCCCGACAGGCGGGTGCCGTCGCCAACGCTGATCAGGGTCACGCCCTGGGTGGCACGACCCATTTCGCGAATTTCCGCCACCCGCGTGCGAATCATCACGCCGCCGGTGGTGATCAGCATGATTTCATCTTTTGCGTCAACCAGCGTGGCAGCCACCACCCGGCCGTTGCGCTCCGAGGTCTGGATCGCGATCATGCCCTTGGTGCCGCGACCGTGACGCGTGTATTCAGATACCGGCGTGCGCTTGCCGTAGCCGTTCTCAGTAGCGGTCAATACGCTTTGCCGCTCGTTTTCGGCCACCAGCAGTGCGATCACCTGCTGGCCGGCCTCCAGCATCATGCCGCGCACGCCGCGTGCCAGGCGCCCCATGGCACGCACGTCGTTTTCATCGAAACGCACTGCCTTGCCGGAATCGGAAAACAACATGATGTCGTGCTTGCCGTCGGTCAGGGCGGCGCCGATCAGGTAGTCGCCATCATCCAGATCGACGGCGATGATGCCGGCCGAGCGGCGATTGCCGAAATCGGTGAGCGAGCATTTCTTGACCACGCCCAGGCTGGTGGCCATGAACACATAGCGATCCTCGACGAAGGCCTTGACCGGCAGCACCACTGTGACTTTTTCGCCCTCGATCAAGGGGAACATGTTGACGATCGGCCGGCCGCGCGAGGTGCGCGTGCCTTGCGGCACTTCATACACCTTGAGCCAGTAGACGCGGCCGCGATTGGAAAAGCACAGCAGCATGTCGTGCGTGTTGGCGATGAACAGCTGCTCGATGTAGTCGTCTTCCTTGGTCGCGGTGGCCTGCTTGCCGCGGCCGCCGCGCTTCTGTGCGCGGTATTCGGTCAACGGCTGGCTCTTGATGTAGCCGGTGTGCGACATGGTGACCACCATGTCCTGCGGGGTGATCAGGTCTTCGGTATCGAGATCGTAGGCATTCATCTCGATCACCGAGCGGCGCGCATCGCCGAATTCGTCCTTCACCCGGGCCAACTCCTCGGCGATGATCGCGGTGATGCGCTCGGGCTTGGCGAGTATGTCGACCAGGTCGAGAATCTGCGCCATCACTTCCTTGTATTCGCCGACGATCTTGTCCTGCTCCAGGCCGGTCAGGCGCTGCAGGCGCATCTGCAGGATTTCGGTGGCCTGCACATCCGACAGGCGGTAGCCGTTGTCCTTCAGGCCATAGGCCTCGGCCAGGCCGTCCGGGCGCGAGGCATCGGCGGCGGCGCGCACCAGCATCTGCTCGACCACGCCCGACTTCCACAGGCGCTTCATCAACTCTTCCTTGGCCACCGGCGGCGTCGGCGCCGCCTTGATCAAGGCGATCATTTCGTCGACATTGGCCAGCGCCACCGCCAGGCCTTCGAGCACGTGGCCGCGTTCACGCGCCTTGCGCAATTCGAATACCGTGCGGCGCGTCACCACTTCGCGTCGATGCTGCAGGAACTGGTCGAGCATCTGCCACAGGTTCAAAAGACGCGGCTGGCCGTCGACCAAGGCCACCATGTTCATGCCGAAGGTGTCCTGCAGCTGGGTCTGCTTGTAGAGGTTGTTGAGCACCACTTCCGGCACTTCGCCGCGCTTCAAGTCGATCACCACCCGCATGCCCGATTTGTCGGACTCGTCCTGGATATGGCTGATGCCCTCGATCTTTTTCTCGTTGACCAGCTCCGCGATTTTTTCCAGCAGGGTCTTCTTGTTGACCTGGTAGGGCAGCTCATCGACGATGATGGCCTGGCGCTCGCCCCGGCCGATGTCCTCGAAATGGGTCTTGGCGCGCATCACCACGCGGCCACGCCCGGTGCGATAGCCCTCGCGCACGCCGGAGACGCCGTAGATGGTGGCGGCGGTCGGAAAATCCGGCGCCTTGACGATCTCGATCAGTTCGTCGATGGTGGTTTCGGGGCGCTTCAACAACAACAGGCAGGCGTCAACCACATCGGTCAGGTTGTGCGGTGGAATGTTGGTGGCCATGCCCACGGCGATGCCCGAACTGCCGTTGATCAGCAGGTTGGGAATGCGCGCCGGCATGATCAGCGGCTCTTTTTCGCTGCCGTCGTAATTCGGCCCGAAATCGACGGTCTCCTTGTCGAGATCGGCCAGCAGTTCATGGCCGATCTTGGCCATGCGGATTTCGGTGTAGCGCATGGCGGCGGCGTTATCGCCGTCGACCGAACCGAAGTTACCCTGGCCGTCGACCAGCATGTAGCGCAGCGAAAAATTCTGCGCCATGCGCACGATCGTGTCGTACACCGCGGTGTCACCGTGCGGGTGGTACTTGCCGATGACGTCGCCCACGATACGCGCCGATTTCTTGTAGGCGCGGTTCCAGTCGTTGTTGAGCTCGTGCATGGCGAACAGCACACGCCGATGCACCGGTTTCAAGCCATCGCGTACATCCGGCAGCGCGCGCCCGACGATCACACTCATCGCGTAATCGAGATAGGAGCGGCGCATCTCCTCCTCCAGGCTGATCGGGAGGGTTTCTTTGGCGAAGGAATCGGTGGGCTGGGTCACGGTTTTCTTTGCGGTCGCGCAGCAGCGTCAGGCGGCCTGCGATCCATGCTGTTGCGGCCTTGCCGAAGGCAGCGCCTGCGGGGGACATGACCGTCGATCGGGAACTGGCAATTTTAACATGCGGGCGCTGCCTGTTCCGCACCTTCCGGCACAGGCGCGAACGCGTTTCACCCACGCGTTTGCAGCCACCGTCAAGTCGCCATATGGCGTTTGGCGGGGCTGCCATTTGCTTTCATGCCGGCCTTCTGCGACGATGCGCGCCAACCATGGAAACCATCGATACCCTGATCGAGGCACGCTGGGTGATTCCGGTCGAACCGGCACGCGCAGCCCTTGAACATCACGCCGTGGCGATCAACGCCGGCCGCATCGTCGCGCTGCTGCCGGTGGCGCAGGCGCGCGCGCGCTTCAATGCAAGCGAACATGTCACGCTGCCGCGCCATGCATTGATTCCGGGTCTGGTGAACCTGCACACCCATGCCGCCATGACCCTGATGCGCGGGTACGCCGACGACCTGCCGCTGATGCGCTGGCTCAACGATCGCATCTGGCCGGCCGAGGCTACGCATATGTCGGCCGACTTCGTGCGCGCCGGCACGCTGCTGGCGGCGGCCGAAATGCTCAGGGGCGGCGTGACCTGCGCCAACGACATGTATTTTTTTCCCGAGGCCGCGGCCGACGCGTATCTGACCCTGGGCATGCGCGCTGCAGTGGGGCTGATCACGATCGAGTTTCCAAGCGCCTACGCCAGCGACCCCGACGACTACCTGGCGCGCGGCCTGGCGCTGCGCGACGCACGCCGGCATGAACCCCTGCTGTCGTTTTGCCTGGCACCACACGCGCCCTACACGGTGGCCGACAAGACCTTCGAGAAGGTCGCGCGCTATGCCGAAGAGCTCGGGCTGCCGCTGCACATTCACCTGCACGAGACCGCTGAAGAAGTGGCCAACGGCATTCAGGCACACGGCGTACGCCCGGTGCAACGCCTGGCACGCCTGGGCATTCTCGGGCCGCAGACCATCGCGGTGCATGGGGTGCACCTGGATGCCGGCGATATCGCGCTGCTGGCGCACCATGGCGCATCAGTGGCCCACTGCCCGGCGTCCAACCTGAAGCTCGCCAGCGGTATCGCGCCGGTGGCAGCCATGCTTGATGCGGGCTTGAACCTGGGCATCGGTACCGACGGCGCGGCCTCCAACAACCGCCTCGACATGTTCGCCGAGATGCGTCTTGCGGCCCTGCTGGTGAAGGGCGCT
Organism: Burkholderiales bacterium; assembly: GCA_043736195.1. Classification (GTDB taxonomy): domain Bacteria; phylum Pseudomonadota; class Gammaproteobacteria; order Burkholderiales; family JAEUOS01; genus JAEUOS01. The sequence goes on from JAYTDE010000423.1 coordinate 17,313, forward strand.
TCCGGCCGCGCAGACATCATGCCGGCGCATGCGGCGCTGCGTGCCGCCACCCTCAACGGCGCTCGCGCGCTGGGCCTTGAGCGCAGTATCGGATCGATCGAGCCCGGCAAGGCGGCAGATTTGACAGCGGTGGATTTCGGCCG
>JAYTDE010000424.1:0-2658 GCA_043736195.1 Burkholderiales bacterium
TCGCCTACCTCAAGCGTGCGCGGGCCGCGGCGCCGGTACCGGTCTCCAGCGCCGAGCCCTGGCATGTGTGGATCAAGCATCCGGAACTGGTCGATGCGGTCGATTTCATCACCGTCCATCTGCTGCCCTACTGGGAAGGGGTCGGGCAGGACACCGCGGTCGACGAGGCCTTCGAGCGGCTGGCGCGGGTGCGCGCACGCTTTCCGGGCAAACCGATCCTGGTCGGCGAGACCGGCTATCCCAGCAGCGGCGACAGCATCAAGCGCGCGCGTCCAACGCCTGCCGCACAGGCTGCATATATACGGCAGTTTGTCGACCGCGCGCGGCAGGAAAAGCTCGACTACTTCCTGATCGAGGCTTACGACCAGCCCTGGAAGCAGCAGGAGGAAGGCCGCGCGGGCGCCTACTGGGGTTTGTTCGATGCGGCGCGTCAGCCCAAGTTCGCCTTTCAAGGAGCGATCGAACCCGACCCCTACTGGCGCACCAAGGCGCTCTACTCCTCAGGCGCGGGCTTGCTGTTCCTGCTGTGGTTCCTGCGGCGTGCCGCCACCGCGAACCTGCGGCCGCTGGCGCAGGTCGCGTTCGCCGCCACCGCCCAGGCGGTGCTGTCGTTCGCCACCGTGTTGCTGACCCTGCCTTTGCTGCACTACATGGACGCCGCCGACTGGGTCATGCTCGGATTGCTGATCCCGACCTCGATGGTGATGGTGGCGATCATGCTGGCGCACCTGTTCGAATTCGTCGAGATTTTCTGGGACGGCAGCCTCAAGCGGCGCTTCACGCCGCAGCCACTGGCGCCTGCGGCGGCACAGCCGTTCGTCTCGATCCATCTGGCATGCAGCAATGAAGCGCCGTACATGGTGATCGCTGCCATCAGGAGCCTTGTGGCGCTCGACTATCGGGCCTTCGAGGTGCTGATCGTCGACAACAACACCAAAGACCCGGCGCTATGGCAGCCGGTGCGGGATTTCGTCGCCGGCCTGCCCGCCAATTTCCGTTTCATCCACCTGCCGGTGTGGCCGGGTTTCAAGGCCGGCGTGCTCAATCATGCGTTGACGCTTTGCGACCCGCGCACCGAACTTGTGGGCGTGGTTGACGCCGACTATGTGGTGCGCCCCGACTGGCTGGCCGCCCTGGTGGGCCATTTCGCCGATTCGCAGGTCGGCGTGGTGCAGGCGCCGCAGGCGCATCGCGACTGGAGCGGCCAGCTTTTTCGAAAGATGATGAACTGGGAGTACGAAGGCTTCTTTCGCATCGGCATGCACCACCGCAATGAGCGCGACGCCATCATCCAGCACGGCACCATGACCCTGATTCGCGCCAGCGCCCTGCGCCGGCACGGCCAATGGGCGCAATGGTGCATGTGCGAAGACACCGAACTGGGCTTGCGCCTGATGCAGCAGGGTTTGCGCACCGTCTATGTGGATCAGGTGATGGGCTATGGCCTCACGCCGGACAGCTTTGCCGCATTCAAGCGCCAGCGTAGCCGCTGGGCGCGCGGCGGCATGCAGATTTTCAAGGCGCACTGGCGCGCCTTGCTCGGCACCAGCCGACTCAGCCTGGGCCAGCGCTATCATTTTCTGGCCGGCTGGTTGCCGTGGATCGGCGATGCGCTGCACCTGGTGTTCGTGCTGGCGGCGCTCTTGTGGACCGCCGGCGCACTGGCATGGCCACGCTCGTTTCCGCTGCCGATCGCTCTTCTGATGCTGCCGCTGGCGGCGTTTTGTGCGGCCAAGCTTGTCATCGGACCGCTGCTTTACTGGCGGCGTGTAGCCTGTTCAGCCGGTGAGATCGCCGGCGCGGCGATCGCCGGCATGGCGCTTTCGCATGCGATCGCCCGCGGTGTGCTGGCAGGCCTCACGCGCGGCGCGGGGGTGTTCCGCATCACCGCCAAGGGTGGCCAGGCGCATGCCGCCACCCACCGATCGGGCGGCGTCATGGCCCGCCTGTGGCGCCTCTTCGCGCCCGCGCGCGAGGAATGTCTGCTGCTCGCAGCCCTGTTGTCGGCGATCGCCGCGGTCGGTTTGACGCGCACTGCCGGGCACCTTGAATCCGCCTGGTGGATGCTGATGCTCGGCTTGCAGTGCCTGCCCTATGTGGCGGCACTGGTGTGCGCCTGCGCGGCCGCCTTGCCCGCGCGCCGCACTGGCGTCGCCGAAGATGGGACGCGCTTGCCTGATGCGGGCGGGCTCAGGATTTAGGAAGCAGCCGGCCTGCGAACAAGCGGAAAAATTCGACAGGCCGCTAGACTTTCTGCGCGCCCGGCCTGCCCGCTTCGACCACGAAGCTTGCCGCGGTTGCCAGATTGCTCTCGCGCTGGCGCACGCTATCGACCACCCGCAGGTGCGCGGTCGCCTGCCGGCCCTTGACCTCGACCACGGTATAGCCGCGCTGGTCGCTCTTGCCGAAGCGGATATGCGGGTTGTCGCGCATGACACGCTCGGTGCGTGCCTGCGGCCAGCTCGGGCTGGTGATCGAGGTGCCGACAATCTCGGTGGCCACCACGGGCGATTTTTCATCATCGAAATCGAGCTTCAGATCGCTCACATAGGTGGCATGCACATCGCCGCCCAAAGTCAGCACGTTCTTTTTCGCAGCCCACCCTTCGAGGGCGCGGCGGCGCGCGGCCGGGTAACCGTCCCAACTGTCGTTCCACAA
>JAYTDE010000425.1:0-2744 GCA_043736195.1 Burkholderiales bacterium
GCAGGTCGGTCAGGTAGCCCTCGCGCTGCACCTGATGCTCGCCCTCCCACAGATCGTGGTCGCCGTTGCGCGCGCAATGCGAAAAATAATCCACGCCGCCGGCCATCGGCCCGAAAAACTGCTGGTAGCCGCTTTTCTCCGGCCCGAAATGCGGCCGGTAGCCCAGGTGCCATTTGCCGACGAGCGCAGTGGCATAGCCGGCATCGCGCAGCATCGACGGCAGGGTCGGATGCGCGGGTGGCAACCCCAGGATCGGGTTGCCTTTGGCGGTGCCGGCCAATGGCTCCTCTGCGGCGCCGCGCAGGCGGTATTGATAGCGCCCGGTGGCCAGCGCAAAGCGCGTGGGCGAGCACACCGGCGAGTTGGAGTAGCCGTCGGTGAACAGCATGCCTTCGCGCGCCAGGCGGTCAAGGTGCGGCGAGACGCCGCCGGGCAGCGCGGAGTTGCGCGCGCCGCAGCAGCCCAAGTCGGCGTAGCCCAGGTCGTCGGCCAGGATGAAGATGAAGTTGGGTTGTTTCATTTTTTGTGCTTGTCGGATGGAAGATTCTCAGAGGCCGCCGGTGACCATCAGCACATGGCCGCTGATGTAGTTTGCTTCCGGCGTGCACAAGAGGTAGATCGAATTGGCCGCCTCTTCGGGCGTACCGCCACGGCCCAGAGGAATGCCGGCTTCCATCAGGCGCACCTGCTGCGCCGGAATTCCGGCCGGTACTTGGCGCCCGCCGACATCGACTGTGGTGCCGGCGGTTTCGGTGGCCTGGGTCATGCGGGTGACGATGTAGCCGAACGCCACCGCGTTGACGTTCACCTTGTAGCGGCCCCATTCCTTGGCAAGCGTGCGCGTCATGCCGGTGATGCCGGCCTTGGCGGTCGAGTAATTGGTCTGGCCGGCGTTGCCGTGGGTGCCCGAGATCGACGACACGTTGACCACCTTGCGAAATACTTCGCGCCCGGCTTCGGCGTCGCGCTTGGCGGCGTCGCGAATAAAGCCGATGGCCGCGCGCAGGATGCGGAACGGCGCCTTCAGGTGCACATCCAGAATCGCGTCGAACTGCTCGTCGCTCATTTTCTGGATCACCGAGTCCCAGGTGAAGCCGGCGTTGTTGACGATGATGTCCAGGCCGCCGAAGTTGTCGACCGCGGCGCCGACGAAGCGTTCGGCGAAACCGTCGGCGGTGACGCTGCCGGCAACCGCGATCGCTTCGCCGCCGGCACTCCTGATCGCGGCCACGACTTCGGCGGCTGGCTCGGCATCGAGATCATTGACGACCACGCGCGCGCCTTCGCTGGCCAGTTTGAGCGCACAGGCACGGCCGATGCCGCGCCCCGATCCGCTGACGATGGCGACTTTGCCGTCGAGTTTTTTCATGGTGAATGCTCCGGATTTTGACAAGCGTTGGTTTCGCTGGATTCAACGGAGGGCGCGCGGGGCAGGGGCGGCGGATCCGCTGGCTGGTGCAGGGTGCGCACGCGAACGGCAGGCTGGGGCGTCGCGGACGTACCCTGCCTCAATTCGCCGGCGTGCCTGCCGGCTGCGGCTTGGGCGCGATGGCGGCGGCATTGAGCGCATTGCGCTCGCTCAGCGCGCGCACCAGGCCCTCGATCTCGCCATTGCGCTCCAGCACCACCGCGAAATTGCTGCCGTAAAGCTTGAAAATATCGACCCCGTCGCTACGCACCTCGTGAACCTTCCAGCCGGCATCACCCAGGCGCAGCGTCACTTGCATCGGCTCACCGGCCTGGTTGCCGGTGGCGCGTTGGCGGGTCACCGCCACGCGCACGACCGCGCTGCTGGCGCCGGGTGCGAGCTTGAGCGCTTGCGCTAGGAGCAGGTCATCGCGACCGGTAACCAACAGGCGTGCCAGCACGTGCACCAGCAACTGGCGAAACTCGCGCTCAAGGGCCACTCGCTGCGCAGAGGTTGCGGAGGCCCACCGATTGCCGACCGCCTCACGTGTGATCGTGGCGAAATCCAGGTGTGGCGCAACGTCACGCCGGATGATCTCGTTTGCCACGGCCAGCCCGCGCTCGCCGGCCAGTGCCGCCTGCTCGCTCTTGAGCGAAGCGCTCAGGGTGGCGATGATGCCGGTGACCAGTTCTCCGGGGCCGGTCTGCGCAAAGGCTGTCGCACTGCCAGCGAAAAGCCAGAAAGCCAGGGTCAGTACAAGGCGTCGCATCACAGGCCCTCAGTGGAACGCCGTGTCGCGATTCGGCAAGCCGCTAGCGGCCGAAGTGAAATGCGGGGCGATCATTTTGTCTCTTCCTCGGCAAGTGCGTAGCCTGCGGTGATGCTTGAAGGATACTTCAAAATTCCGTGGCGGGGCCGCGTTGGATTGCGCAGCGGCGAGTGCGATCGCCGATAATCCGGCGATTCAGTCGATCAGGAGGAATTCGCGATGGCCGCACCAGGAGAAATGGCAGGCATTGCCGCGGAACTTGAGCGCGTGCTCAAACTGCGCGCGATTCCGTTCGGCATGAAGCTGTTTGAAACGGTTGAAGCCATGGCCGCTGTGCCCGGCATCCGCCGGCCACGCGAGTCGGTGCATACGCTCGACCAGGTCGTGGCCCAGGCGGCGCGACTGGGCTGGACCGCGGGCATCACTGCCGACGACCTGGTGGGCGACCAGTGTCGCTCGGTGGTCGGCCTGGGCGGCCAGAGTGAGGAGTGGCGTTCCGGCAAGCACATGACCGGGGTCTGGTATGCCACGCTGGAAGATGCGCGGGCGCACCAGGCGGCCATGCAT
>JAYTDE010000426.1:0-1574 GCA_043736195.1 Burkholderiales bacterium
GAGATGGTGCGGCTGACGCAGATCAAGAAGGCGGCCAAGCTGGCTTGAGGGAAGGCTGTTGCGCAGCACGCGCATTGCTCGTCGCGGCGGCGCCCGCGCTTGGCGTGGCGCGATGCCATCGGCAGTCCTGATTAGCCACAAAGTTCAGCTAAGCGAAATCTCCATCCCCTTCAAGGGGAGGGCCGGGGTGGGGATGGGGAATTTCGGCGTGTTGGTAGTATCTGTGCGATCCCATCCCCCCTCCAACTCCCCCCTTGAAGGGGTGAGAGTGAGGGCAGTTCGTGCCTTGGCATGCGGGCTGAACCTTGTGGCTAATCATGATGGAGGAAGACCCGCGTGAGTTGGCAACCCGAGCTCGAGCTGCTCAAGCAGCGGCAAACCGCGGCACTGGAACTGGGCGGGCCTGAAAAGGTCGCGCGCCACATCGGCAACGGCAAGCTCACCGTACGCCAGCGTATCGCGGCGCTGCTCGATGCGGACAGCTTCCGCGAAATCGGCTCGGCCTCGGGTTTCGCACAATACGACTCTGACAACCAGCTCGCCAGCTTCACCCCGACCAACCAGATCATGGGCCGCGGGCGCATTGAAGGGCGCAGCGTCGCCGTCTCCGGCGACGATTTCACCGTGCGCGGTGGCGCCAACGACGGCGGCGTGCTGGAAAAGCTGGTCTACGTCGAGCGCATGGCCCTCGAACTGCGCATTCCGCTGGTGCGTTTGGTTGACGGCACCGGCGGTGGCGGCTCGGTCAAGACCATCGAAACCATCGGCCGCACCTACGTGCCGGCGGTGCCGGGCTGGGAATATGCGGTGATGAACCTGGCTACCGTGCCGGTGGTCGGGCTCGCCTTGGGCTCGGTGGCGGGCCTGGGCGCGGCGCGGGTTGTCACCAGCCACTATTCGCTGATGGTCGAGGGCATTTCGCAAATCTTCGCCGCCGGCCCGCCGGTGGTGGCACGCACCGGTGAAAACGTGACCAAGGATCAACTCGGCGGCACCGCGATCCACGGCAAAAACGGCACTGTTGACGACGTGGTCGAAAGCGAAGTCGAAGCGTTCGCCCGCACCCGGCGCTTTTTGTCCTACCTGCCGCCATCGGTGCACGAGCTGCCGCCGCGCAGTGCGCCTGCGGACGACCCCGAGCGCCGCGAAGAATGGCTGATTGGCGCGGTGCCGCGTGATCCGCGCAAGGTCTACAAGATGCGCCCGATCGTCGAGGCCTTGGTCGACCATGGCTCGTTTTTCGAGATCGGGCGTGCCTGGGGCAAGTCGGTGATCACCGGTTTCGCACGCCTGGACGGCTGGCCGGTTGCTGTCATCGCCAGCGACCCCTACCACTACGGCGGCGCCTGGACTGCGCATGCCTCCGAAAAACTGGTGCGCTTCATCGACATGGCGCAAACTTTTCACTTGCCGGTGGTGCACTTGGTCGACATTCCCGGCTTTCGCATCGGCGTTCAGGCCGAGGAAGAGGCGACCATCCGGGTCGGTTCGCGTGCCATGGCGGCGGTGTATCAGGCGACCGTGCCATGGTGTTCAATCCTGGTGCGGCGCGCTTTCGGCGTGGCCGGTGCCGC